>DATIOS010000288.1:0-7570 GCA_035472915.1 Thermoanaerobaculia bacterium | reverse complement strand
ACAACGGAAGCACCGGTGGGCGCGACAACAGGCCGAGGCGCACCGCGCCGAGCGAGAGCCGCAGTCCGCCGTTCAGGAACGGCACATGCGCGAGCGTCCCGCCTTCATGCATGCTCGCCATGATCGAGACGATGCCATTTTGGCGCAGGATCCGCTCGATCCGCGCCATGGCGGGTGCGGGATCGTGGCGCTCGAACACGATGCGTTCCGACAGATAGGCGCCCTCGAACGCGAGGCGGAACGGGTTGAGCCAGCGGATCCCGAAACGCGATGTCGTGAATCCGTGCGCGGGGGGGCTGAGATGCGCAACCCGCAAGGCCTCGCGCGCCAGCGCCGCCTTGCTGGCGTCGCCCGCGCTGACGAAATCGGAGATCCACAGGATCGCGCCGCGACCTTGCGCGCGCGCATCCGCGAAAAAGGGATCATTCAAGGGGATGCCATTCCACAGCAGCAGCGTCTGATTGGAGTTGGTGCCGCGCGTGAAGAGAGAAGTCTGCTGGCCGGGAGAACCTGCCTGAACGACCGAAAGACCGGGAACAGTATTGAGGAGGTCCGCCAGATCGTGGCTCTGCCGGGCCTCGATTTCCTTACCATCGATGACGGTGACGGCCACCGGCACGTCGGCGCGCACCTCGGAATCCGCGGAAGCCGTGACTACGACATCGTCACGGAAGACGGGAACAGGAACCGGGGCCGGCGCCTGGGCTACGACCGGATATCCTCCCCCGAGGACACCGGCGGTCAGGATCAGTAGGATCCGACGCATCGTTTTGCTCCTTTCGCAAAAAGCAACGCCCCATGTCCGAGGAGATGGGGCGCAGGAGCACGGGCGAAGCCCGTCCAAACCCTCGCCCGCTCCCCGCGGGAGGCGTTGGACGGTAAGGCAGGTCTCCTGGCTTCCGGATCTTCCTACTCCCGGACCTTCCCACGCGGGCAACCCTCTCTGAAGATCAGTTGGAGGATCCACCCGTGCAGTGGCTTTTCCGGTTTCGTACCCGGTTACAGTGGCGGGGGCCGCGCCGGTATCGCACCGGCTTCCCTCTAAACGCCCGTCGCCTCCCATTCTCGGGATGGCGCGGGCGTTACCGTACCGTCTGGTCTGTCAAAGAGATCCTCCACGGTGGAGGACTTGGAAACGACTACTTGTTGTTCTGCGGCTGCACCGTAACGACGGGCTGGCCGCCCTGCGGCGGCATCACGTTGCTGGTCATGCCATTGCCGCCGTAGCCGGCTCCATACCCGGCGAAGGCGGCAGGAATGCCCTGGGTCTGCTCGGTTTGCACGCCCTGCTGGATGGAGTAGTGCTGCTGCTTCTCCTGCAACTCCAGCGTCTTGTTGGCCAGGGCGAGATACCGGCTGTTCAACTCGTCCTGGGGGTTCTTCCCGACCTCGGGTAGATCGTTCGAGAACCGCCCCAGGGCGATGGCCGTGCTGCTGATCCGGACGCCAAATCCGGCCGTGGGATCCACGACCTTGATGTCGGTGATCTCATCCTTGGAGAATCCCACCCAGTTGCCGACCTCCGTCATCAGCATGACCATGTTGGGATCCCAGCTCGCCTGCTGCGGCTGGACCGAGGACTCGACCGTGGTGCCGTTCTTCAGCGTCACGTGAAACACCTCAGCCGTCGCCGGCACGGCGAGCAGGACGAGCACGAGCGCCGAGAGCACCAAGGGCCAGACACGAGGAGTCGATCGAATCGAGTGGAGCATGGGGCACAACCTCCGGCGGCGGACAGCCGCATTGAAAGCTATCTACAAGCTTAGCACCGAAAAGTCTAGATCGCGAGCTGATCTCGCAGTTGCCGGCGAAAAAGGCCGGCGCCGCCGTAAGCCGGGTGGCGCAGGGCCGGTGCCGCCACCCCCAGCGTCGCCAGCGCCGCCTGGGCCGTGCGGCCGACCGCCAGGACCCGGGCGCCTCCAATTTCGCCGAGCAGGGCTTCGAGGACGTCCAGGTTTGCCGCCACCAGGCGGCGCTCCGGCGTGCGGTTGCTGAGCGGCCCCCGCTCCGCGTACGGGTGCCAGGGGAAGGTGTTCCACAGCAGCGCGCCGCGGGCGTCGCCGCCCAGAGCGTCCCAGACGACGCTGCCGGAGGGCTCCAGCCATAGGTCCGGGTTGCGGCTGGTGGCTTGGAAAGGGGGCCGGCCGGCCCACGGCAGCAGGCGGCCAGCGGGTCCCGCGAGCTGCCGCTCGCTGGTGAAGGCGATGCCCGAAAAGCGGCCGCCGCGAAAACCCAGGGCCTCTCCCAGCAGCACCAACCTGGGCACTCCCACCCGCTCCAGGTACGCCTCCAGGTTTCCCCGCCGCCGCCTTGCCGCCGACGGACCGTCGAGCTCGGGAAACGACTCCCGATAGGGATTCACCACTCCCCGGGCTATCCCTCGGGGACCCCGGTAAAGGCGGCGGAGGACGGCGGAGAGGTCCATGACGCCGGGCAGTCTAGCGCGGCGACTAGCTGGCACAAGACGTGTAACCTTTTGCCTGGAGCTGACTCTCTACTCCAGGAGACTCGTATGCAGACCCAGATTCTCGATGATTCAGCGCCGGCCAGATCGCTCCTTCGTTTCGGCGATGCCTTGAGCGACGAGGAGGTGGTCAGGCGAGTCCTGGCCGGTGAGCGCCAGCTGTTCGAGATCCTGATGCGCCGCTACAACCGCCGGCTCTATCGCGTTGCCCGCGGTATCGTGGGCAACGACGACGAGGCCGAGGACGTGGTCCAGGACGCCTATGTGCGCGCCTTTCATCACCTCGACCAGTTCGCGGAGAAAGCCCGGTTTGCCACCTGGCTGACCCGAATTGCCGTCTACGAGGCGATGGCGCGCTCCCGGCGGCGAGGCCGCAACGTGGAGATCGATGCCATGCCTGAGGTTCGCAAGGAGTCCATTCCCTCCCTCCGCTCGGCCGAGCTCGATCCCGAGCAACGCGCCATCCACCGCGACCTGCGCACGATCCTCGAAGCCGCGATCGACGCCATGCCCCCAACCTACCGGCTGGTCCTCATGCTTCGCGACGTGGAAGGATTGAGCACCGCCGCTACCGCCGAATGTTTGAACCTGGAAGTTCCGGCCGTGAAAACCCGTCTTCATCGCGCGCGCGGGTTGCTACGCCGCCGGATCACTGAACAGGCGAGCACCGCCTGCCGCGAGGCTTTCGCCTTCGACGGCGGACGCTGTGACCGTGTAGTCGAAGCGGTTTTTGCCCGCATCGCCGTGTAGCCCCAACGGCGACTTCTGCCTAGAATACGGCCAAGCAAGGCACCAACCCCCCGGCTGTTCCGGGGGATCCGCCGTGCGTGAAAGCCGGGGACACCATGAAGCAACCTCTTGGAATTCTTCTCCTGCTCTGGTTTGGAGCCAGCGCGGCCCAGGCGCAAATTCAAAGCTTCAGCCATGTCATCGTCATCATTCAGGAGAACCGTACACCCGACAATCTTTTTCAGGGCCTGTGCAAGCCGCCGTTCGGCTCGGCGAGCCGGTGCAGCACGCACCCGAGCTCCACACAGTTCAACATCCAGACGCGCAACTGGCTGGACAAGAGCTCTCCCAGCGGCAAGCTTCAACCAGGGTCCGTGCCGCTGGCGAACAAGTACGACCTGGATCATTCCCATGGCGCTTTTGTCGCCATGTGCGATCCGTCGGCGGGCGTTTGTAAAATGGATGGAGCCAGCGGCATCCACTGCGTGGGTACCTGCGCCAGGAAACCTCAGTTCAAGTTCGTTGACAATGCGCACGGCATCCTGAATCCGTACCTGTCGCTGGCCACCCAGTACGGGTGGGCCAACTACATGTTCCAGACCAACCAGGGACCCAGCTTTCCCGCCCATCAATTCCTCTTCGGGGGCACTTCGGCGCCCAGCGCGGCCGATGACGCGGCCGGCATTTTCGCTGCCGAGAACCTGGAAGGAACGGGAGGAGTCGGGGGATTGAACAAGATCGCGGGCTGCACGGCGACGCCGAGGACAACCGTCAAGCTCATTTCGCCCGACGGCACCGAAAACCAGGCGATCTATCCCTGCTTCGAGCATCAGACCGTGGCGGATCTGCTCCACGGCAACGTCACCTGGCGGTACTACGCGCCCGGCGCCGGTACCATCTGGACGGCTCCCAATGCCATTCAACACATCTGCCGCTCCACGGGTCCGGGCGGACAATGCACAGGACAGGCTTGGACAGAGAACGTCGACCTTGTTTCTTCGGATGTCTTGAGAGACATCGGCAACTGCAACCTGCGTTCCGTCACCTGGGTCAATCCCACTTGCCAGAACTCGGATCACGCGCGGTGCAACGACGGCGGCGGACCCTCCTGGGCTTCGGCAATCGTCAACGCCATCGGCAACAGCTCGGCGTGCGACAACGGCACCGGCTACTGGCAGAACACCGCCATCTTCATCACCTGGGATGATTGGGGTGGTTGGTACGACCATGAGCCGCCAACGATCCCGGCGCCACCGCAAGGCGGCTACCAATTTGGCTTTCGGGTGCCGTTGCTCGTGGTGTCGGCCTACACGCCGCCGACGATCAACAACCTGCGCCACGATTTTGGCAGCATCCTACGATTCATCGAGCAGAACTTCGGTATCCACGAGGGTGCGCTGAGCTTCGCGGACGCGCGCTCCAGTACCGATCTCACGGGATTTTTCGACCTTGCCGCGCCGCCGCGGCCGTTCCGCACCATCGCCGCGCCGAGAAACGCTGCCTTTTTCCTGGCGGACAAAAGGCCGCAGTTGGACCCGGACTACGATTGATTCCAGCGGATGGGGCGGATCGGCTTCGCCATAGATCCTACCGCCAGCTCGCGAACCAGCGTGGCGGATGCTCCTTTCAACGGCAGGTCCCCACGGGAGCCGGTTGCGCCGGTCCCGCAGGGTCAAACGGACTATCTAGTACCGGCCCCCGCCGTAGCCGCCGCGGTCGCCACCACCACCCCCACGTCCACCGCCACCCCCACGACCGCCGCCGCCACCGTAGCCACCACCGCCACGGCCACCGCCCTCTTCCTTGGGACGAGCCTCGTTGACGGTCAGGTTCCGGCCGTCAACCTCCTTACCGTTGAGCGCAGAGATGGCCGCTCGCGCCTCCTGGTCACTGCTCATCTCCACGAAGCCGAAGCCCTTGGAGCGTCCCGTGTCGCGGTCCATGATCACCTGTGCGGTGTCTACGGTGCCGTGAGCCGAGAACAGGTCTTGGAGATCGCTGTCCTTGACGCCGTAGGCCAGGTTGCCGACGTATAACTTTCTACCCATTGCCTCACTCCTTGCTTGTCCGTCGCCGGTCCCGTTCGGACGCGACGCCCCCTTTGGGTCTTCCATCTTAGCACCCTAGCTTCCCCGGGAACGTTTCCGCGGCCTTGACGGTCCCGGCTCCAGTCCTTTTCGGGTGCCGGAGGCCGCCTCAATGCGCGCCGCCGCACGGTCCTGGCGCGGAATAGACGACGCGGTCGGGAGGCTGTTTGAGGCCGGCGCTGACGGCCATCCCGATGAAAGGGCAAAGGGCTTCGGTGAGCAGCAGGGCGAAGAGGCCCTCGAGAGGGTCCTTGGTCGAGTCACCGACCGCATAGGCGACCGGAGCGCAGGCCAGGAGGCCCCACGCGTAACCCTTGCCGGCCCGGAATCGGACCTGGAGGATCACCTGGCAAACGTCGGCGGTGGGAACCGTCCGCTGGCGGTCGTGGTCGCCGCGCCAGGAGGTGGTATCCGCCGTCAACGTCACGTCCTCGGCCTCCTTGACGACCTCGCCGCTGGCGAGGCGAAGGGAGACCGGTTGGCCCTCGATCGCACGGTTGACCGTGGCGAGACTCACCGCGTCCAGAGAGGTGAGCGGAGCTCGCGGGACTCCACTGGCACAACTCTGAGCGAAGATTACCGGCGGCAGCAGCAGCGCAACCAGTTTTCGCATTTTTTCTCCTTCAGTGCAGGGAAGATAGCACGGAGGGATGAAGGGCCGCGATGACTCGCTCTCCGACTTGGACTAGAATTGCCGCAGAATCGATCGGCTCAAATAACAGATCTTCGTTTGAAGGCGCAGTCTTCTTCAAGGAGAAGCCATGATCTTGTCTCCTCCCCGTGCAGTCTTTGGCCAGACGATCGCCGTGCGCTCCGCGTTCGGCATTCTGGCGGTGTTCGCCGCCGGCCTCTCCTTCCTGGTGGCGGCGGGCTCGAATCCCTCCGAGTTCCCGGGGGTCCAGGTCGGAGTGGCGGTGCTCGCCGTTTATGCGGGTCTCTGTTATGCGATCGGCCGCACGAAGGTCAGCGTTTTTCCCGAGGGCATTCAGCGATCTTCAGTCTTCGGCACGCAGGAATTGCTGTGGAACGATATCGCCGAATACCGGTACCGAATCACTCCTCGCATGGGTGCCGGCTGGGCGATCGGAGGGCTCATCGGCGCGGCGGTCGAGTCGGCGGTCCAGGCGAGAATGAAGATACCTGCCGGCCCACCCAATCTCACGCTGGTCGGGCTAAACGGCAAGAAAATCCGCATCACCGCGAACTTCAAGGACAGCGTCGACGCGATCGACATGGTTCTGGAAGAGCTTCACTCTCTGCTGAAGCCGGAGCTCAAGAGACACTTGGCGAACCGCGAGGAAGTTGCCTTCGGTCCTCTTCGCCTCTCGTTCCAGGGAGTGATTTGGAAGAACAAGAAACCCATTCCCCTGGACGACCTCGAGTGGGCGGGAATCGCTGGCCGCAAGTTTTGTGTCCGCCAGAAAGGAAAACTTTTCGGCTCGCTGGCGGTGCCGCCGGAAAAGATCCCGAACGCCATGCTGGCGTTGGAGCTGATCGAGGAGCTGCGCGTCAACGCCGGCTTGTCCGCCGTATCTGAAACGTTTGCTTGAGGGGCTCGAGGAACCTTCTGACAACTAATCCAGCGGCCACCAATAGAACACCTGATCGCGGAGAACTTCCTGGTCTCCCGCGTTGGTGCCGATGGTGAAGCGCCGCCCTTCCAAGCCGTCTTCAACCGCCTTGACGACCCCCGAAGCCCAGCCCTCGGGAGCCCCAGGCTCTTCGTAGGCGATCAGGAAGCCGAGGTCCGGCGCTCCCTCCGGCGTCTCGACTGGCGGCAACACCGTCTTCGGATCGAGAGGCCGGGGGCGTCGCCGTTGCTGAAGCCGCGTAGAGCTTGAAGTAGGACTTTGGAGATCGTGCATGTGCGGTAAGTCCCCCTGAACCGGCCGGAGGTTCTCAACGGAGGGGAAAATCGCCGCGCTGGGTTTCTTACCGCCTTCCTCCCGCCATCCGTACCGCCTCCGGCAGGCGGCGCAGCAGCAGCATGCTCCAGATGCCGAGCGCCGGACCGAGAGCCAGGAGAGCGAACGCCCGTTCCCAGCCCAGGAGGTCGCGCAGCGGCGGGATGATGCGGAGGGTCACCGTGGTGAGCAGGAAGCCGAGGCTGGTCTGCACGGTGAGAGCGGTGCCGACGTAGCTGGGATCGGCCAGCTCGGAGACGGCGGCGCTGAACTGCGCGCTGTCCGCCACCACGGCAAATCCCCAGATGATGCAGAGACCGGTCAGCAGAGCCGGATGGTGGAAGACGAAGCCGGCCGCCAGGGCGCAGGCGCCGGAGGCGGCCAGG
>DATIOS010000287.1:0-16770 GCA_035472915.1 Thermoanaerobaculia bacterium | reverse complement strand
CTTGACATTGGAAATTATAACGAACTAATCGTTAAAACTAAAACATCTGTTGGAATTTATCTGACGGATGAAGAAGACGATGTATTATTGCCGACTAAATATGTACCGGAGGCTCGCCCAGGAACTCACTACGGGTGACGCGGATTTCCATTCACTCTTCTCCGTCTAGAGGACACCTGAATATAGCATAGCCGTAGTAGTAGATAGGCGCTGTGGAAACGAGGAAAAAAGGTCTAAGTGCCAGACGGGAGGATGTTTAGGTTCCCTACCCCGAGCTGTGGAGATCCTGTGGACGGCTTGAGGAGCCGGGGGAAAACACCGAAGGCCGATAAAAATTCCGCAATTCGTCCACAGGTAGTCCGCCGCGGGTTCCACAGGCTTTCCTCTTCAGGCCTTGCCTTATGCGAAGTGGGCTTCAAGACTCTTCAGGGTGCGGTCGAAGTCCGGGTCGGCCTCACGCTTCTTGTCGACGGTCTCGACGGAGTACATGACGGTCGAGTGGTGCTTGTCGTTGAAGAGCTTGCCGATCTCCGGGTAGGAAAGGTCTGTCAGGCGCTTGCAAAGGAACATCGCCACCTGGCGGGGAATGACGATCTGCCGTGAGTTGCTCTTGCTCTTGATCTCCGACACCTTGAGGTCGTAATGGCGGGCCACGAACTTGATGATCTCGGCCGCGGCGGGCTTCTTGCCTTCCTCGGGCAGGATGTCCTTCAGAGTCTCTCGGGCCAGGGCCAGATTCAGGGGCTTTCCCGTCAGCGAGGCGAAAGCGAGCACGCGGTTGAGGTGTCCTTCGAGCTCGCGGACGTTGGACTTCACCTGCAGGGCGATGAACTCCGCCACCTCCTCGGGGAGACTTGATCCTTCGAGAGCGGCCTTGCCCTGCAGAATGGCCATCTTCGTCTCGAGGTCCGGCGGCTGGATGTCGGCGATCAGTCCCCACTCGAAACGGCTGCGCAGCCGCTCTTCGAGGGTCGGGATATTCCGCGGTGGCGCGTCGGAGGAGATGATGATCTGCTTCTGGCTCGTATAGAGCGTGTTGAAGGTGTGGAAGAACTCTTCCTGCGTCCTTTCCTTACTGGCGAGGAACTGCACGTCGTCGATCATGAGGACGTCGATCGTGCGGTAGCGCTCCCGGAAGGCCGGCATGCGGTCGAAGCGGATGGAGTTGATGAGCTCGTTGGTGAACTGCTCGGCGGAGAGGTAAAGCACCCTGAGCTGCGGCCGGCTACGCTGAATCTCGTGCCCGATAGCATGCAGCAGATGGGTCTTCCCCAAGCCGACTCCCCCATAGATGAAAAGCGGGTTATAGGAGAGGGACGGATTCTCGGCCACCCGCCGTGCCGCCGCTTCGGCGAGCTCGTTCGACTTTCCTTTGACGAAGTTGGCGAACAAGTATCTCGGATTGAAGTGCGAGGGTGTGATCGGCGGCTCGGCGTCCGCCATCAACTCGTCTTCGAGGGAGAACAGCACCTCGAAACCCGAACCTGCAAGGCCGGCCACCGCCCGGTCCACCGCCGGGCGGTAGCTCTCTTCCAACGTGTGCAGGAAACGCGAGTTCGGTGCCAGCAGCACGAGCCGGTCGCCGTCTTCGTCGCCGACCTTCAGGGGGCGAAACCAAGTGGCGAACTCCTCGGGATCGAGTTGCTGCTGCAGCTGTCTTTGGAGAAGGGACCAGAAGGATTGCGACATTAGAACCAATGGACCTCAGGTGGAGCGACACTCGTTTTCCATAGGATTTCCACAGTCTGTGGAAATCCCCTGCTTGGGAGGAGTGCTTCAGGAGCGGTATGGGTGACTACAACGAGGTCATCATAGCAACACCCGAAACGTCCCGCAAGCCCCCTGACCTCGACCGGCAGAAGCCCGGGCATACAACTTAGAGTCGCCTTATTCTTAAATGTTTAGAGTCGGATTTCCAACTAAAAGGGCCGGCTGAGCCGCGCCAGCTCAGGAGGTAATTCAAGCAGGCGGGGAGGGGTGATTTCAAGCCCCTTGACGATCTCCACAAGGGCTCCGGGGAGCCGCGGCTCGCGTTTCGCGAGGAAGACGTCGAGCCAGGTTGGGGGCGCGGGATAGAAGTCGATGGCAACCGTCTCGCGTGGGCCGATCCCGGCCTCGGCTCGGGCCAGCTCCAGCGCCCGGTCAAGACCGCCGAGCTCGTCGACCAGGCCAATCTTACGGGCCGCGAGGCCGGTCCAGACCCGGCCGCTCGCCACCCCTTCGACCGCTTCGCGGCTCATCTTGCGCCCGGCGGCGACGTGGTCGACGAAGACGGCGTAGGTGTGGTCGAGCAGCTGCTGCACGAGAGCCTCCTGCTGCGGGGAGTAGGGCTGAAGCTCGGAGAAGATGTCGGCGTTGGCCCCGCGCTTCTGGGCGTCGTGGCTGATGCCCAGGATCTCCTCCTCGAAGCGGCGGGTCACGAACTTGCCGCCGAAGACGCCGATCGAGCCGGTGAGAGTCGCGGGCTCGGCAACGATCTTGGTGGCTTTGGCGGCGATGTAGTAACCGCCGGAGGCGGCGGCATCGGACATCGAGACCACGACGGGCTTCTTCTTTTTGAGTGTCTCGACCTGGCGCAGGATGAGATCCGAGGCCAGCGCCGAGCCGCCGGGGCTGTCGATGCGCAGCACGACGGCGGCCACCGAATCGTCCTCGCGCAGGTCGCGCAGCACCTCGGCCATCTTGTCCGAGCCGAGATAGCTCTCCTCCGTCCAGGGCGCTGTGCCCCCGCCCCCGCGGACGATGGTGCCCAGCGCGAAAACGATGGCGACCTGCCGGGCGGCAAAGGCGGGCTCGGGCCGGTACTCCTCGATCGGCAGCAGCGAGGGTTTGCGGCCCAGGCGCTTCCTCAGCAGATCGAGGAACTGGTCGGGATAGGCGAGGTCGTCGACCAGGCCGCGCTTGCGAGCGGTCTCCGCGTCGTACGGAGCGGCGTCGATCAGCTCGCGGACTTCGGCCTCGCTCTTCTTGCGGGCTTCGGCCACCGCCACCACGATCTGGGAGAAGTAGCCATCCAGGAGGTCGGCGACGGCCTCCTGGGCTTCGGGGCTGAGCCGGGTCTGGGTGTAGGTTTCGACGGCGCTCTTGTAGCGGCCGACGCGATTGAACTGCGGGTCGATCTTCAGCTTGTCCAGCGAGCCGCGCAGCAGCCGGGTCTCCCACGAGAGGCCCAGCAGGTTGACGTCGCCCGCCGGCGAGAGGTGGATGTGCTCGCAGGCCGTGGCAAGGTAGTAGGCGAGGGTGCCATTCGTCCCCTCGCCGGCGGTCTCCAGATAGCACTCGACGAACTTGCCGGCGTGGCGCAGGGCCATCATCTGCCGCCGCAGCTCCTGCGCTTTGGCGAGGCCCATCTCGGCGTTCTGGATGTACACGGCGAGCCCTTTGATACTGGAGTCCTGGCGGGCGGCGCGGAACGCCGGGTAGAGCTGCGCGATGCTGTCCGGCTCCGCGGCGCTGGAGAATGGGAAGCGCGGCACCTCCTGCTCCAGCACCGGGCCGTCCACTTTCCAGATGAGAACGGTGGCGCCGTCCAGCTTGCCGCGGCCCTTGCGGCTCGCAAAGATGCCGGCGACGGTGGCGAGAACCGCGATTCCCAGCAGGGCGACGAAGATCAGCAGCAGCTTCTTCATGGGCGAAATCCCTCGCTGGCGCCGGGGCGGTTCACCCGCGGCCCCGGGTGGTGGGATGGCCGTGGCAGGCGTGGGCGAGGACGAAGTCGATCATGCGGCCTGCCACGTCGACGCCGGTGGCTCCTTCGATCCCCTCCAGACCCGGCGAGCTGTTGACCTCGAGGACCATGGGCCCATCCTTCGACGGGATCAGATCCACTCCGGCGATGTTCAGGCCCAGAACCTCGGCGGCGTGCAGGGCCGTCGCCACGTACTCGGGAGGCAGGTCGAAGCCCTCCGCCGTGCCGCCGCGGTGAAGGTTGCTGCGAAACTCCCCTTCGCCGGCCCGGCGCGACATGGCTGCCACAACCTCGCCGCCGACGACGATGGCGCGGTAATCGGTCCCTTGCGCCTCCTCGACGAAGGCCTGGATGAGGATGTTCTGCCGCAGCGAGCTCATCGCGTCGAGGACCGACTCGGCCGATTTGACCGATTCGGCCAGAATGACACCCTTGCCCTGCGTCCCCTCGAGAAGCTTGAGGATGACCGGCGCCCCTCCCACCCGTCGGATGGCCGAGCGAACGTCCTCGCGGCGCCAGGCGAACGCCGTTGGCGGGATGCCGATGTCGTGGCGCGAGAGGAGCTGGAGGCTGCGCAGCTTGTCGCGGCTGCGGGAGATGGCCTGGCTCTCGTTGGCCGGGAAGACCCCCATCATCTCGAACTGCCGGAGCACGGCGAGGCCATAGAAGGTGATCGAGGCGCCGATGCGAGGCACCACGCCGTCGAGCCCGGTCACCCGCTCGTTGCCATGGAAGACCTCGGGCCGTTTCTTCGACAGCTTGACCACGCACTCCAGCGGATCGAGCACCATCACCTCGGCAGCCCGCTGCTGGCAGGCCTCGACGAGGCGCCGGGTCGAATACAGGGTCGCCTTGCGCGACAGGATGGCGATCTTCATCCGCGGCTAACTCTCACCCGCCGGCGGCCGCGGAGTTTGCCGGCGGCTGCCGGGCGACCGGCCCGAGGACCCCGAGGACGGCCGCCGGTGCCAGCGGCGCAACCGGTACTTGCTCGCGACGTCCACACGGAAGTCCCCCTCCAGGGCCTTGCGCCCGAGGATCATGCGAAAGAGCATGCCCGAGCGGTCGGCCAGAGTGAGGAGGATACGCTTGCGCACCGGTCCGAGCACCATCTCGGTCTCGATGACCGGCCTGACTTCCGGATGGCCGCCGGAATCGGTGACCCGCATCCGCCGTAGCACACGCACTTGCGTGGTCACCTGGTGGTCAGGCCGGCGGCGGTCGGGATGCAGTGAGATCTCCACCCATTCCGAGCCGTCTGGAAAAACATCCAGGACTTCCAGACGGTCGACGTGCAGGGTCGACGTGCGGGCGCCCGTGTCCACCTTGGCCTTGAGGCGGAAGATTCCCAGCTCCGGAAGGTCCAGATACTCCTTCCAGCCCACCAGGCGGTTCTCACGGAATTCCGACACCCTCAGGATTCCCTTCCTTGGAGACACTCTGTAGAAATGCCAAATGCGGACGAGTGCATTTGTACGAACGAAAAGACCGCGTCCTCCCTGAAGACGGCCCGAAGTTGACCCAAACCGCCGGAAAACCGCATTCCAAGGGCTTTTCAGGATCGCGAGCCCAATTGGGCACAGAGATTGCAGTCAAGGCGGGTACCTAACAGTGACGTAACCGAGGGGGAGATTCCATCCAGCCAACCGTACCATCCATCCTTCAACGGAGATCCTAACGCGATCTCATCTTTGAAAGCCTTCCTCATCCCCTGGACAGGGGTAGATCCACCCAAGATTCCCATCCAGACCCGAGGAACCTCCCCCCTGAGCCCCCTTTTGGGGGCTTCATTTTTTTCGGGCGGCGGCGATTGTTGGGGCAAGTGGGGCAAGCACCCGGAGCGGGAAAGGACTTGGAATCCCAGGCACGACTGTTGCAACAGGTAGCGAGCAGGACACAACGAGGGGGAGGCGCCACACCAACCAACTTTGTCCTACCTGACTTGAGAGATCGTGAGATCTCACCCTCTAAGATCCTACCTGATCCCCCTAAACACAGGGGTACAGCCACAAAGCCTACCGGAGAGATGGGGCCTCCCCCCCTGAATCTCGGCTCCCGTCGCAAGACGGGAGCTGTTTTCATTTTGGCTATATCTCTGCCAATTTGACCTTCATGCCAGCCCGGCGCGGTTAGAATGACGCGGTGCGGCGGTCCGAGGATCTTCTCGCCTGGTTCGACCTTCACCGCCGGGACCTGCCCTGGCGCCGGACCCGCGACCCCTACGCCATCTGGCTCTCCGAGGTGATGCTCCAGCAGACTCGCGTCGAGACGGTGCTCCCTTTCTACAAGCGTTTCCTGGAAAGATTTCCCACCGTCGAGGATCTCGCGCGGGCCGAGATCGACGAAGTCCTGACCCTGTGGTCCGGGCTTGGCTACTACCGGCGGGCGCGGCAGCTCCACGCGGCGGCGCGGAGGATCGCGGAGTTGGAAACCTTCCCATCCACCCTCGAAGGTCTCCTGGCCTTTCCCGGCATCGGCGCCTACACGGCGGCGGCGGTGGCAAGCATCGCTTTCGGCGTGGCAGCCCCGGTGATGGACGGCAACGTCGAGCGGGTCCTCTCGCGCTACCTGGCATTGGAGGCGGACCCGAAGTCGGGAAGCGCACGGCGGCAGCTCCTAGCTCTGGCGGCCGAGCTGCTGAGCCCGGGCCGGCCGGGGGACAGCAATCAGGCGCTCATGGAGCTCGGGGCGACTCTCTGCTCGCCGCGGCGTCCCAAATGTCTCCTCTGTCCCCTTCATTCCGGATGCCGCGCCGCGCGCGAGGGCATTCCTGAGCGGTATCCAGTGGCGCGGGCGAAGCGGGAGGGGGAGCGCCACCGCCTCGCGGTGGCGGTGGTGGAAAGGGACGGCGGCGTGCTTCTCTTCCGCCGGCCGGAGGACAGTGCCCTTTTGGCCGGCACCTGGGAGCTGCCGTGGGTGACCGTGGAGATCGACGGTGTCCGAGAGGAGGGATCTCCCGAGATCGCCCTCGCCGCCCGCTATGGCGGCCGCTGGACCCTGGGCCCCCGCACCGCCGGCGTTCGCCACGGCATTACCTACCGCGACCTGGAGGTGGACGTCCATCCGGCGTCTCTCGCCTGGGGGGGAGAGGTACGGGAAGGATGGGCTGCCGGCTGGTTCGACGCCGCCGGCCGGGCGGCGCTACCGTTGTCGTCGCTGGTGGGAAAGGTGCTGGCGGCGCTCTAACTGACTGACTAACCTGGCGGTACCGGCCAGGAGATTCCCGAGCCGCCGGCGATGATGAACCAACCGATGATCTTGTCGTCCAGCTCCCGCAGCCGGCTCGCCACCAGGTTGCAGAGGATGGTCAAGAGGCGGATCGACGACACCTTGTTGATGTCCAGGATCCCCTCCAGCACCTCGCCGGGGATGACCAGCACCACGGCACCGCCGTCGTGAGCCTTGGCGTCGGCCGAGCGGGGCTCGTTGTCGATCAAGGCCATTTCGCCGAAGAAGCCGCCGCGGTCGAGAAAGGCGAGCGCCTCTTCGCCGGCGCCGGGGATGTACTTGCTGATCATCACCCGCCCTTCGAGCACCACGTACATCTCGTTGCCCAACTCGCCCTCGCGGAAGATCACCTGCTTGGGGCCGTACTTCCTCTCCTTGGAGAGCGAGGTGAGGAAGTTGATCTCCAGGTTCGAGAGCTTCTGCTCCTGGAAGAGCTTGCGTTTCGAGGCGAGGTCGACGTGGAACTCCCCGGTGGACTCCAGCGGCGTGGCCGCCGTGGTGCTGGGAGGTTTACCGGTCTGGGAGAAGAATCGGGTGAGGTTCTCGTTGGTCTGTCGAAGCTTCGAGGAGAGGCTCTTCCAGAACGTCCAGTAGAGGGCCAGCTTGAAAGGCGGGTCCATCTCCATCAGGGCACCGAGCGCTTCGGGGTTGAGCGAAATCAGCTCGGTGTCACCAGAGCTCACGGCGCTCCCCGAGCGCGGGATGCGGTCGACGAATGAGGTCTCGCCGAACAGGGTGCCGGGCATGAGCGCCGCCAGGCTGAAGAGCCCATAGGGCGTTTTGCGCTTGATCCGCACGCCGCCACTCTCGATGAGGTAGGCCTCCTGGCTGGGCTCACCCTCCTGGACGATCGTGGCACCGTCCGCGTAGTGGACGAACGTGGCGCACTCGGCGAGCTGCGCAAGCTGCTCATCCGTGAAGTGGGCGAAGATGTCCCACCGCCGAAGGGTGTCTTCCATGTTCAAGGCGGGCTTATTGTAGCGGAGGTTGGGCGTCTCCGACGCTATTTTTACTGCCGGCGAGGCGGCTCTGCGGAGCCGAAGCCTGCCCCTCACTTCGGGCCCAGGCGGCCCGCTCCTCGTCGCCGGCGTCCGCCCACAGGTCAGCGGCCTGCAGGAACCACTCGGCGAACAGCGGCTCGCCGCTGCCCAGATCCGAGCGGAGCTTGTTCTCCAGCGGCGCCTCGATCTCGCTGAACAGGCGGCGGGCGGCCTGTGTGTCGCCGCGCCGCAGAGCCAGCCAGGCGCGGTGAAGGGTGAGCGACTCCAGGAGATCCGAGCGCAGGGCGCCGGCCTTCTGGAGGGCCTGCTCGGCGAGTTCGAAGTCCCCGGCCCAGGCCGCGGTCAGGCCGCGTTCCAACCAGGCTTCGCCGTCCGTGGGATCTTGGGCCAGGACGCGGTCGAGGAGAGCTCGAGCGCGGTCCAGCTCCAGGAGGTGACGGGCGGCCACGGCGGCGGCATAGAGCTGGTCGCGGCTTGCCCGGGCATCGGTGCGGGCGGCAGCCAGGGCATCCGCGAAACGGCCTTCGCCAAGGGCCCGCTGTGCCGCGCCATTCCCGGGCTGGCGCAGAATCGCCCACATCGCAAAGGCTCCGGCGGCGAGGAGCACGAGAAAGCCGGCGAGGAGGAGTCCTTCGAAAGAGGGCATCGTGCGGCCTCAGGTCTTTCTATAAGGATGGCAGGTTGAGCTGGGCCGGCCGCAGGTGCTCCCAGACGGCCTGTTCTACAGTTTCCAGCCACTCCGGCCTCGCCCCGGGATCGAGATGGAGGGCCACGAGCCCGCGCTCGACCAGCTCGTGGCAGAGCTTCTCTTCCACCGCGTACTGAAACCCGGGGTCGGCTGAGCGCACTCCGTCCGGGCTGAGCTGCTCGACGATGGGGACGTGGACCAGCAGGTCATAGCCCCGGAGCCAGTACTCGACCAGCCCCTCGGGCCCTTCCTGCCGGCCGGCGGCGAGCAGGAGATAGACATAGTTGTCGAGCACGCTGCGGTCACAGATCACCACTGGATAGCGCGCCTGAGCCACCAGCTCCTCGGCGATCTGGCTGTGGAGGATCCACGACTGCGCGGCGACCGACGTCTCCTCGTTGATCGGCAGCGGGCACCGCCGCGCCACCTCGTGCACCACCTCGACTCCCACGTCCCGCCGTTTGAGCCTGGCTGCCAAGCCGTAGCACAGAGTGGTCTTTCCCACACCGTGGGAACCGATGAAGGCGATCTTGAGGCGGGAGGGGGGGAGCACGGAGGGGATTGTAAGCTGTGCTCGCGGGTAAATTGGCTCGCCCCTCAAGGGCATTGAGCTTGGCCGTGTCATAATTTCCTGGGCAGGTTGGGAATCGCTCATCAGGGAGAGAACCGGTGAACAGGCGAGGCTTCTATCGAGGAAGGGACCCGAGGGACGTCGCGATGTACGGTCTCCCTGAGGCCGCGCACTATCTTCACCTGCCAGTCGCCACCTTGAGATCCTGGGTCGACGGCAGGAGCTATCGACTGGCCGACGGAGGTCGAGGTTTTTCGGAGCGCCTGATCGAGAGGCCGGACGCGGGAGACCCGAGACTGTCCTTCAACAACCTCGTGGAGGCTCACGTCCTTCGGGCGCTTCGGGTCGAGCACCAGGTGTCGATGAATCATGTGCGAAGAGCTCTCGATTACGCCGAGAAGGAATTTGGTATCGACCGGCTCCTGATCCGCAGGGAGTTGCTCGCGGCACCCGGCGAGCTTTTCCTTCAGGAGTATGGCCGCTTGCTGAGCCTCAGCCGGTCCGGTCAGTTCGCCATCGAGCAGATTCTGGAGGCATTCCTCCGGCGAGTCGTCCGAGATCCGAAGGGCCTTCCCGTCCGGCTGTACCCCTTCACCTCCCCGGGTACCACTGAAGATCGGCGAGTCGTGGCCATCGACCCAAGAATCTCCTACGGCCGGCCAAGCATCGAGCGGAAGGGTATTAGCACGGCCATACTCGTCGAACGGCTGAACGCGGGGGAATCGATTGAAGAGCTTGCGGACAGCTATGACCTCACGGCGGAGGAGGTGGCGGAGGCCATCGTCTACGAGTCCGCCCGTGCCGCGTGATCCGGTTTTCTTCGTCGACGCCGATCTTTCCGACAGGTGGTTCCTCAGGATTTTGGAGGAGGCGGGAATTGCCTTCAAGCGCCATGACGACCATTTCGCGCCAGGAACAGACGACTTGGACTGGCTGACTCGAGCCGGCCAGGAAGGCTGGATCGTACTCAGCCACAATAAGAAGATTCGGAGCGTTTCGGCTCAGACCGAGCGGCTGATGGAGGCCGGAGTTAGGGCCTTCATGCTGATCGGCGATTCCCGGCCCAACCCTCCGGGAGAGCGATCGGTCTTCACTCGCGAGCTGGCGGAAAACTTCGTTAGGACCTTTCCCCAGGTGTGCCGGTTTCTCAAGCGGCATCCCGCGCCGTGGATCGCAAAGATCTACAGGACTTCTCCCGGGGTGCAGGCGAGCCCAGACTCTCCAGGGCAGATCAAGATGTGGCTGACGCTCCAGGCGTGGCTGAAGGAGCGTTGAGAGCTTCCATCTCCTCCTCCAGAATCCCCATCGCCCCCGCCAGTTGGTCCTCCTGAATCGTCAAGGGCGGCACAATCTGGGCCACGCGGCCCTCGGGTCCTCCTGAGAGGAGGAGGACGCCGCGGGACCACGCCGCGAGCATCCAGGACTTCGCCGCTTTAGCGGTGCGGAATTGGATTCCCCACAGCAGGCCCCTTCCTCGGATCTCCTCGACAGCTGGAAACCGCCGGGGCCAGTCAGCGAGGCGACGGCCGAGATCGTCTCCCAAGCGGGTGGCGCGGGCGGGAAGGTCGCTTTCCTGGATGACTGCAACGGCTGCGAGGGCGGCGGCGCAGGCAAGGGGGTTGGCGATGAAGGTCGCCGTATGAAGCGCCTCGCCGGAGGTTTCCCAGCAACGGAAGAGTGGACGCCGGGCGATTACGGCGGCGATGGGCAGTCCGCCTCCCAGCGCCTTGCCGCAGCAGAGGATGTCCGGCCTCACACCTTCGTGGTCGACAGCGAAAAGGCGACCGGTGCGACCGAAGCCGGTGAAAATCTCGTCCGTGATGAGCAGGGCGCCCCGCCGCTGGCAAATCTCCGCCAGACCGGAAAGCCAGTGATTAGGGGGGATCAGCACTCCCTCGCGGCCGACGATGGGCTCCACGATCACCGCGCCCACCTCTCCGTCCGCCAAGGCCTCGTCCACGCGATCGAGCGCGGCCCCGAAGGGGAGACGGCGGACGTGCCCGTGGAGATGGGCGGCAAAAGGGTCGCGAAACTCGGGGCGGGAGGTCACCGCCAGCGCGCCCAGGGTCATGCCGTGGTAAGAGGGATCGAAGGCCAGGATGCCAGGCCGACCCGTAGTGCCGAGCGCCGTCTTGAGGGCGATCTCCACCGCTTCCGCGCCGGAGATCGCGAAAAACACCTGGGCGTCGTCGACCGGCGCGAGAGCCACCAAGAGGCGCGCCAACTCCACCCGGCGCGGATGGGCGTGAACGTCCCCCAGAGCGTGGAGGAGCTCCCCCGCCTGGTGCCGCACCGCTTCGACCACCCGCGGATGGCGGTGCCCGATGGCGACGACGCCGAATCCCGCCGTGAGGTCTATATAGATATTGCCGTCGACATCCCGGACGTTCGCCCCCTTCGCCTCCTCCCAGAGGATTGACGACGGGAGCGGATCGCTCTCCGGCATTGTTGGCAGCGTGTTGACCCCCGGCGCCTCCAGCTTGCGCAGGTCCGTCGACAGCGCCCGGGACCGCGGCCCCGGCGGCGGGACGACGATCCGGGGCAACTGGTCACCGAAGCTCACATCTCCCGCCGGCCGGCGAGCGACCGGCCGAGCGTCACCTCGTCGGTGTATTCGATGTCGCCGCCCACCGGCATGCCGAAGGCGAGGCGGGTGATCTTGATTCCCCGGGGTTTCAGCAGGCGGGCGAGGTAGAGGGCGGTCGCCTCGCCCTCGACGTTGGGGTTGGTGGCGAGGACGATCTCCTCCAGTCCCTCCAAACGTTCCAAAAGGCCTGCGATGGCCAGGCGGTCGGGGCCGATGCCGCGGTGCGGCGAAAGAGCGCCCATCAGCACGTGGTAGAGCCCGTGGTACTCGCCCGTGCGCTCGATGGGCTCGAGGTTGAAAGCCTCTTCGATGACGCAGATGCGAGCGCGGTCCCGCCGGGGATCGGAGCAGTAACGGCAGGGATCGACGGCCGTGATGGAGTTACAGATCGAGCAGTGGAAGAGCTTCGCCTTGACTTCGAGGATGGCCTCGGACAGCGCTTCGGCTTCCGCGGCCGGCACCTTGAGGAGGTAATGGGCGAGACGAGCCGCCGTCTTGGGGCCGATGCCCGGCAGACGCGACAGCTCGCCGATGAGCCGGGCCAGTGGTTCGGACATCGGCTCCCGGGGCCCCTAGAACAGCCCCGGCATGCTGGACATCATGGCGCCGGCCTTTCCCTGCATCGTCTCCTCGAGCTTGCGCCCCGCCTCGTTGACGGCGGCGACGATCAGATCCTCGAGCATCGAAGGATCCTTGGGGTCCATGGCCTCGGGATCGATCTTGACCGAGACGAGCTGCTTGTGGCCGCTCAATCGCACGGTCACCATGCCGCCGCCGACACTGGCCTCGACGATGGTTTCGGCGAGCTCACGCTGGAGGCGCTCCTGCATCTCCTGGGCCTGCTTCATCAACTTCTGCATGCTGCTCATATCGTCTCACTCCTCCGTGTAGGTTCCTTGCTCATCGACGGCTTCGACCCGGTGGCTGCCCTGGAAGATCTCCAGGACGGCCTGGACGGCCGGCTCGATTTCCGGGCTGCGCGCCGGCTTTGCCGCCTCGGCTGCGGCTGGGGGCGCACCGCGGCTTTCGCGGACTTCGAGCCGGGTTCCCGGTCCCCCGACGGCAGCCGCGGCCTCTTCCAGGATGGTGCGGTTGGCTTCGAGACGCGGGCGAAGATATTTGTCACCCAGCGGAACGAGGATCGTGACCTTTCCGTCCTCGAAACGAATGTCCTCGGCAGCCCCAAGGTTTCCGCCCAGGTTGTGGTTGCGCTTGCCCGCCTCCTCTTTGAAGGCGGTGACGGGATCGCTCGACCGGCTCGGAGCGGCTGTCGCCGGCGACGTTGGAGGCGCGGCAACCGCTGGTGCCGCCCTCGGTGGCTCGGGTCGCTGCTCCGGCGGCAGGTTTCTTGATGGTGGCGCCGCCGGCGGGGAAGGCCGGGGTGTGGCCGCTGGCGCCGGTCTCGCCACCGGAGCCGCACCCGCCTGGTGAGTGCCGGCGAGGATCTCCTCGACGCGAATCAGCTTCGGCAGCTCGGCGGCCCGCAGCCAGGCGATCTCCACTGCCAGGGCGCCGGTGTCGCTGCGCCGCACGATGGGCTCGCTGGCCAGGAGCTGGCTCATCAACCGCAGCAGGTTCTCATAACCGCTCGCCTTCGCCGTGGCGGCCAGGACATGAGCCTCTTCGCCAGGCAGGTCGATCTGCTCGGGTGAGCCACCCATTGCCAGGTGCAGAGCGTCGCGGCCGAAGGCCAGGAATTGCCCGTAGACGTGGCGCGGGTCCCACCCTTCCTCCTCGACCCGGCGCACGGCGGCGGAGACGGCCTGGGCGTCACCGGCGAGGATGCCGGTCAAGAGACTCTGGAAGAGGGCCGTGTCCAGTCCGCCCAGCAGGCGCACCGTGTCCTCATCCGCGATGCTCCCGGAGCCAAAGGTGGCGAGCTGGTCGAGAAGGGCGACCGAATCGCGCACGCTCCCCTCGCCGGCGCGGGCGATGAGCCGCAGCGCCGTGTCGCTCGCCTTGATGCCCTCGGCCTCGGTGATCGTCCGCAGATAGGCGGCGAGGTCGTGCGACGGCACCCGCCGGAAGTTGAACTCCTGGCAACGGGAGAGGATGGTGGCGGGGACGGCGTCGATCTCGGTGGTAGCGAAGATGAAAACCAGGTGTCGCGGCGGCTCCTCGACGATCTTCAGCAGCGCGTCGAAAGCCTGCCGCGAGAGGCGGTGGATTTCGTCCAGCACCACCACTTTGTAGCGGTCGCGGGCCGGGCCGTAACGCAGGCTCTCGGTGAGCTCGCGCACCTGCTCCACCTTGGAGTAGGTGGCGGCGTCGACCTCGATGACGTCGATGTCCGAGCCGCGGGTGATCTCGATGCAGGACATGCACTCGTTGCAGGGATCGGCGGCCGGGCCGCGCTCGCAGTTGAGCGCCTTGGCGAGGACGCGCGCGGCCGTCGTCTTGCCGACACCGCGGATGCCGGAGAAGAGGTAGGCCTGAGCGATCCTGCCCTCGCGCAGAGCATTGCGCAGGGCGGTGACGATCGGTTCCTGGCCGACGAGGTTGGAGAAGTTCTGTGGGCGCCACTTGCGCGCCAGGACTTGATACGCCATGGGTGTTTTGTCGGCAGTGGTCAACGAAGGGTTCCGGTGAATCTGCGGCACTCGTCCGGGTACCTTATCGCTGCTCCCTTCCGGGCCTGACGAGGTTCGGTATCGGCCGATGCACAGGACCCGAACCCTTCGTGGGCCACTGTCAGGCAGCCCATGCTACGTCGTGGGATCAGGGAAGTAAAGAACGCAGCCCGGCGTCCGGGACCTGGAACAACAGGCTGGCGCGTGGGCGCATTCCGGGGGATGCTCAGCGTCTCGCGCTTGGCGCTCAAGCCCTTCTCGGGTAACATACGCGTTCCGCTCGGGCGGAGGCTTGCCTTGGAGAGACCGGAAGATCGTCTCTGGATGTTGGAAGCCCTCGCCGAGGCGAGGCGTGCCGGCGAGATGGGGGAAGTTCCGATCGGAGCGGTGGTGGTCCGCGAGGGGGAGGTGCTGGGGAGGGGCCACAACCGGCGGGAGCTCGACGGCGATCCGCTGGCGCATGCCGAGATGCTGGCGATCCGGGACGCGGCGCGGCGGATGGGCGATTGGCGGTTGGTGGGTTGCACGCTGTACGCATCCCTGGAGCCGTGCCCGATGTGCGCCGGAGCCCTCGTGAACAGCCGCGTCGAGCGGCTGGTCTACGCGGCGGCGGATCCGAAGGCCGGCTACTGCGGCACCCTGGGTAACCTGGTCCAGGACCCGCGGCTGAATCACCGGTTGGAAGTGACGTCCGGTGTACTGGAAAATGAGAGCGCCGAGCTGTTGCGCGATTTTTTTGCCGCGCTGCGGCGAAAGCCCTGACGACAACGTTCTTTGCAGGATCGGGAGAGATGTCCGAGTGGCTTAAGGAGCACGCTTGGAAAGCGTGTGTAGGGGAAACTCTACCGTGGGTTCGAATCCCACTCTCTCCGCCACGATCTCGACAAACAAATTACTGGAGAGGTGCCAGAGCGGTCGAATGGGGCGGTCTCGAAAACCGTTGACCGGGCAACCGGTCCGTGGGTTCGAATCCCACCCTCTCCGCCATTCACTTTCGTCTCGTTCGGAGCGGGCGGTTCTTGACGCCTTGGCTCCAAGTGATCTACTTTACGGGTTTCGTTCGGCGCGGCGGGCGGTCCTTGAAGGACCGGCAATCCCGCGAATCATGACTCCTACTTGGAAGAAGGCGGTCTTACGTGAAACGGACTTTTCAGCCCAACAACCGGCGCCGCAAGCGGACGCACGGATTTCTGGTGCGGATGCGCACCCGCCATGGCCAGGCAGTGATCGCCCGGCGGCGCCGGAAGGGACGCAAGCGCCTGAGCGTCTGATGCCGGACGAAGAGCGCCTGCCGCGCTCGACCCCCGGCGCGACGCAACGCCTGCCAGCCGGCGAACGGCTACGGCAGCGGAAGGACTACCTCAGGTGTTACCGGACAGGACGCCGGCGGCATGGCTCGCTGGCGATCCTTTATTTCGTACCGAACCAGCTCGAGGGCCCGCGCCTCGGAATCACCGCCAGCCGCAAGGTGGGCAAGGCCGTCGTCCGCCAGCGGCTCAAGCGCAGGATCAAAGAGATCTACCGGCGATGGCCGTACCGCAGCCAGCTTCCGGCCTTCGACCTGGTGGTTCACCTCAAGCCCGAGGCCCGTGGGAGCGATTTCCCAGCTCTCCGCACGGAGTTGCTACGGCTTTTCTCCGGCCTGCGGGAGCGACGAGGGCCGGCAGCTTGACCCGTCTCCTGGTGTACCTGCTCGGCGCCTACAAGCGCCGCCTCTCTCCCCTGCTCCCTCGCGCCTGCCGGTTTACTCCGACCTGTTCGGAGTATGCCCGGTTGGCGCTTCTCAAATACGGCTTCTGGCGCGGGGGGCTGCGGGCCACCGGCCGGCTCCTGCGCTGCCAGCCGTTCCATCCGGGTGGGATCGATCTTCCCTAGGCCATGGCGGGCTTTTTCCCTCCCGATCCGATCGACCAAAAGGACTCAATTCTCCGTGGATAATCGCCGGCTGCTTCTCGCCTTTCTCCTCTCCATGATCGTCATCGGCGCCTGGTTCTGGCTGTTCCCGCCACCCAAGCCCGCCACGCCGCCGCTCAGCACGGCGAAATCAGCACAGACACCGCTGGCATCGCAGACACCCATCTCAGGGCAGACTCCCGCCGCGACCCCGGCGACCCCGGGCTCTCCGGCGGCGGCTCCGGGAGCGGGCACTCCGTCTGCCGCCGCTCCTTTCGAGGCTACCCAGGCCACGGCCGAGGAACGCGTGACCCTGTCGGACGGGCGTGCCCAGGCCATTTTCACCAACCGCGGCGCGCAGCTCGTGTCCATGGTCGTGCCGGAGAAGGGGAACGGCAAAAGCGGCACCCTGGAGCTGGTGCGCAAACGGGCCGGCGGCAGCTACCCCTACTCTCTGGTCACCAGAGCGCTCGGCGCTCATCCTCTCGATCAGGCGTTGTTCCGTAGCGAGAAGAGCCCGGACGGCCGTTCCGTTCTTTTCCGC
>DATIOS010000286.1:0-7840 GCA_035472915.1 Thermoanaerobaculia bacterium | reverse complement strand
CCCGGCCCCCTCTCCCGTCCCCTCCCGTCCCCCCACACCGGGAGAGGGGGAGGAGGACGACTCGGGATGAAGCGGCTGTTTCGCGGCCTGCGCCGGCCGCCCGATCCATCCTACGATGTCATTGTCATTGGCTCCGGCATCGGCGGATTGATCACCGCCAACCTGTTGGCGAAAGGCGGGCTCAAGGTGCTGCTGGTGGAGCAGCATTACATGGTGGGCGGTTATTGCAGCACCTTTCGCCGCGGCGGCTACACCTTCGACGCCGCCACCCATTTCTATCCGCTGCTGGGCAATCCCGAAACGCTGACCGGCCGCCTGCTCGTCGAGCTGGGCACCGCCACTCGCTGGGTGAAGATGGACCCGGTGGACACCTTCCACTTTCCGGACGGCACGCGCTTCGCCGTACCGGCGGATTTCGATCTCTATCTAGCGCGGCTCAAGGCCGAGTTTCCTCACCAGGTCCGCGCTCTCGACGAGTTCTTCGCCGCGGTGCGCGAGGTCTATTTGCCGGGGCTGGTGCACTACTTCCATGACCGGCCCGCCGAGCAGCTACCGCGTCTCGCCCCGTACCGCGAGCTGACGGTGAAGGAGGCTCTCGACCGCTGGTTCCACGATCCCAAGCTCAAGCTGCTGCTCACCGCCGACTGCCCGCACTGGGGCTCGCGGCCGGGGCGCACGTCGTTCGTCTTCGACTCGATGCTGCGCCTCTCCTACTTCCTGGGTAACTACTATCCAGTGGGAGGCTCGCAGGCCTTCGCCGACGATCTTGCCCGCTGCTTCGAGCAACGGGGCGGCCACATCCTCACCAGCACTCTCGCCAGGCGCATCGTCGTCGAGGAAGGCGAGGCTCGGGGTGTCAAGCTCGAGACCCTGCGCGGCCACGTGCTGCCGCAATGGCGAGGCGGCGTAGTGAAAAGCGGCGTGGTGATCTCCAACGCCGACCTGCTGCTGACCCTGGAACGGCTGGTGGGACCCAGGCATTTGCCGCCGGACGCCGTCGAGCCTCTCCGCCGCCTGCGGACGACCTTCCCCTGCTGGCTCACTCACCTGGGTCTCAAGGGAGTGCCGGCGAGCGTCCTGGCGGAGGCTCAGGGCTACCACTGGCGCTCGTGGGACATGGAGCGGGTGGGGCGGGACGCCCTTTGCTTCAAGCTCTTTTCCCCCACGCTCTACGAGCCCGCGCTGGCGCCCGGAAGCGAGCAGATCCTCATCGTTCAAAAGGTCCAGGAATTGGACTACGACGCCGTCGACGACTGGCCGCGCCACAAGCGCGAGGTCGAGGCGTTCGTCTTTGCGAACCTGGAGCGGGTGATTCCTGGCCTCGGCGCGCAAATCGCCGTGCGGAGCAGCGCTTCGGCTTACACCTCAAGGCGTTTTACCCTCAACTCGCGGGGAGCGATGCTCGGTTGGGAGATGTCTCCCGAGCAGTTGGGCGCCGGCCGGCCCAGACCGGAGACGGCGATTCGCAATCTCCATTGCGTGGGACACTGGACCCAACCTGGAGGCGGCGTCACGCCAGTGATCGTTTCCGCCCAGCGTGTGGCGCAGGCCGTGCTTCGCGGCGCCGCCGACGGAGTGTCGCCGGGCCTGCCGGTCAGAATGGCGGCGGCCGGAGTCCGCTAAGGAGAGCAGCCATGGCATGCTCCTTCGAAGACAGCGGCGTGGTGATCTATCGACCTCGACTCATTCCCGGTGGGGCGATGCCGGACCTCGCCGCAGCCGCGGATGACCTCGCGGCCTGTGCTCACAGTCAGCCAGCCCGTCTCGTTCTGCTATCGTCTGCCGCCGCGCTCGATCCGAGCCATCACAACCCCGGCTTCGTGGCCGAGACCTACCGGCCCGAGGGGACGAATCCCATCGCCCGGGCCTGGAGAGAGCTCGAAGCCTTGGCGGCGGCGAAGTTGCCGCAAGCCGAGCGCATCGTCCTCCGGCCCGCTCCCGTCGCTGCTCGCGAGAACGCTGACTTCATCTCCCGCCGGCTCGCCGGTGCCTCCGCCGTGGTGCCGCCGGGGTTCGACCCGGCCCTGCAATTCTTGGCGCCGGCGGATCTTGATGCTGCTGTGCGTTGCGCCGTGGAGCGGGGTTTGGGCCGGCCGGGGCTTTTCCACGTCGCGCCGCGGGGCACCGTGCCCCTGCGCACGGCCATGCGACTGGCAGGTGTGCGGTGCCTGCCTTTAGCATGGACCGGCGCCGGTGGCGAGAACGATTACCTGCGCCACAACTGGACCGTCTCGGGCGCCAAAATCGAGCGCGAGCTTGGATTCGTCCCTAAGGTCACGAGTGTAGAAGCGGTGCTCGCGGCTTTCGGGAAGGCTGGCGCCGCCGGTGATTTCGAGAAGGAGACCGACGACTTCGGCCTCGATCTTGACTATATCGCCGCCTACGAGCGCACCCTGTTCCGGTTTCTGCACGACCTCTACTGGCGGATCGAGGTGATGGGCACCGAGAACCTGCCGCGGGAGGGTGGGGCGGTGCTGACCGGCGTCCATCGCGGCTTCATGCCATGGGACGGCGTGATGGCGCTGGTGGCCGTGCACCGGGCCGTGGGGCGGGTGCCGCGCTTCCTCATCCACCCGTGTCTCATCAAGCCGCCCTTCCTCGCCAACTACATGACCAAGCTGGGCGGTATCGTCGCCAACCAGGAGAACGCGGATTGGGTGCTCTCGCGCGGCGATCTGCTGGGCATGTTTCCCGAGGGCATCCACGGCGCCTTCACCATGTACCGGGATGCCTACAAGCTGGGCAAGTTCGGGCGCGACGAGTACGTGAAGATGGCGCTGCGCAACCGCGTGCCCCTCGTCCCTTTCGTCACCGTGGGTAGCGCCGAGATCTATCCCATCTGGGGGCGGCTCGACTGGAAGTGGGTCAAGCGGGCGACCGAGTGGCTCTTCCTGCCGGTGGGACCCAATTTTCCCTTTCCCGGCCTGCCGCTGCCCTCGAAATGGCACACGCGGTTCTTGGAGCCGATTCCTGTCCAGGAGCACTATGGCCCGGAGGCCGCGGACGATCCGGCGGTGGTGAAGACCCTCAGCGGCGAGGTGCGGGCGCGCATGCAGGCGGCGATCGACGAAATGCTGGCGCGGCGCAAGTCGATCTTCTGGGGCACGATTTTCGATCGCATCGAAACAAATCCAGGATCTTTGGATGCCGTTCGACCCGGTAGCCTTCCGCGAGTTGGCCGCTAAGTTGCGCGCCTTCGCCCTGTTTCGCGGCGCCGGGATGGCGCCGGAGAGAGCGCTCGCTCGCACCGCTCGGCTGAGTCCCTGGCCACGCCTTTTCGTGCTCGAAGGCATCGGCTACGCGTGGGGGAACGCCGGCTGGCCGCCTCAAAGCTCGGAGGAGGGCGCGCTGATTCCCCTCACCATGGGCTGGGGGCTGGCGCTGGCGGTGCGCTCCTTCCGGTCCGCGCGCGCGAGAATCACGCCTGAAGAGTCATTGCGGAGCTTTGCCGCCGCCTGCCGTGAGCTCGCGCCGCCGGGTCTCGCCGGCGTGGCATTCGAGGGATTGGGCCTGGTGGCTCGGCTGCAATGGGCCAGGGCGGTGCCGTCGCTCGCCCGCGCCCTGGGTGAAACCGACGCAGATCTCGAGGCCCGATTTTGGCACGGCGTAGGACGGGGCCTTTTCTTCCTTCCAGGCGATACGTTTCTCTGGGGCAGCTCCGCGGGACGGGCCTTGACGCGGGCGCTGCACGAGCCGCCCGCCGGTCTTCCCCGGTCCAACGCTCTGGCCGGCCTGGCCATGGCCATTACCCTCATCTGCCTACCGCATCCCGGAGTGATCGATCGATTCCTGAGCCGTCACTCCGGACGCATCGACGACGTGGATTCGTTCCGGTGCGGAATCGCCGCGGCGGCCCTGGTCTGGTGCCGCTCGGCTGGGCAAGACGAGATTTTGCAGCGTCTCCTGGCCTATCCTTCCCAGACTCCAGAACACTGGCAGGCGTGGGTTCGCCGGCCCTGTGAGCGGGCGCTCGGCGAACATTTCCCGGCCTTGGTGCGCGATGGCGGCTGGGACGATCTTTTTCGGGTGATGCGGTGAAGCGGCGCCGGTTCCTCATCTTCGGCCTGCTCGCCGTGGTGGTTTTTCTGGCCGGCGGTTGGGTGACGCTGGACCGTCTTGACCGCCGGGGGAGAGAGTTTTTCGCGGCCGGCCGCGCCGTCGTTGCGGCGCTCGACCGGCTGGCCAGCGATCTCTATCGCCAGGATCTGGCCGCGGCCCAAAATATCTACACGCCTGATTTCCACGGTTCCTCTCTGGGCCTCGCGAGCTTTCAACCTGCGGCGCAGAAGGACGGCATCGCGACCTTGCGTCTGGTACCAGGCAAAGGAAAAGAAGATCGCGGCGCCGCCGTCGCCGAATGGCGCGCCTATCTCGACGGCTTCAAATCGATCGAAGAGCTCGGCCTGCACCTGCACCGCGTCATAACCTGGGAAGTGGAAGGCGACGTGACGGCCCTGGTGCGCTTCGAAGTTATTGGCACGCTGAAGGGACACGCCCGCTCCGGCATCGACCGCGCGCTTTTCCGCATGCGCTTCGTGCCGGGAAGTGATGGACTGCGGATCGCCGCGGCGTCGCCCGTCGAAGGCGAGCGGCTGGAGGCCGACCGGCCGCAGTTCGAAGAGGTGGGGCACGCGGCGGGGATCGATTTCCAGAACCGCTACTACCCGCCATTCCTCACTACACCGCTGCGCTTCGGCATGATCCGCTACGGCCCCGGCGGCATCAGCGCCGTGGACTTCGACAACGACGGCCTCTACGATCTGTTCATTCCCGACGGTGTCGAATCGCGCCTGTTCCACAACCGCGGCGACGGCACCTTCGAGGACGTGACGGCGGCCTCCGGCCTCGCCGGTCTCGACGGCGTTTCCGTGGGTGTCTTCGCGGACTATGACAACGACGGCTGGAAAGATCTCTTCGTCAGTCGCACCTTCAAGCCCAACCAGCTCTTCCACAACGATGGGCCGGACGCCTCCGGCCACATCCATTTCACCGACGTCACCGCCAAGTCACGCCTCGGCGAGGATTGCTGCACCACCGTCGCCTCCTGGGGGGATTACGACAACGATGGCCGCCTCGATCTCTACGTGGGGCGCTATCTCGATCCACGCAAGAAAATCCCCACCACTTTCTATGCTCGAAACGGCGAGGGCAACCGGCTCTATCACAACAATGGCGACGGCACCTTCACCAACGTCACCTCTGCGGCAGGCGTCGGCGACATCGGGCTCTGCCTGGGCAGCGTCTGGGGCGACTACGACGACGACGGCCGCCCCGATCTCTACGTGGTCAACGACTTCGGCCGTAAGACCCTGTACCGCAACAACGGCGACGGCACCTTCACCGACGTGACGGTGGCGAGCGGCACCCTCGACTACGGCGCCGGCATGAGCGCCTCCTTCGGCGACTATGACAACGATGGCAAGCTCGACCTCTACGTCGCCAACATCCGCTCCGAGCACTCCTGGCTCGCCGAGCCGCCCACCGTCTGGCGATACATGGCCAACTCCTGGCGACAGGGCGTGTGGCGGACGGACATGCCTCTTTACTTCCAGATTTTCCGCCAGTCGGGGAGCCGGTTCGTCCAGGTTTTCCAGCAGATGGCGTCGGGCAACACGCTGCTGCGCAACAAAGGCGACGGCACTTTCGAGGACGTCACCTGGAAGGCGGGCGCCAACCCCGTCGGCTGGTTCTGGGGCTCTGGTTTCGGCGACTTCGACAACGACGGTTTCCTGGATATCTACAGCGCCGACGGCTGGGTGTACAACGACAAGGGGACCGAGCTCGAGCTCGACTTCCTCGACAACGTGGTTGGCAACCAGGTGGAATACAAGAAGGGCACCTTCTTCGATCCCAAGCATTTCGGCCGGCTCTCGTGGCACGGCTGGGAACGCAATCGCCACCTGCTGAACCGGGGTGACGGCACTTTCCAGGAGATCGGCCGGCCGGCCGGCAGCGACCTGATCACCAACAGCCGCGGCGTCGCTCTCGCCGACTTCTGGAACCGCGGGGTGCTCGACATCGCTGTCGCCGCCAGCGCCGACCGGCACGCTTTGCTGCGCAACGAGATGGGACAGCGCCGGCACTGGCTGGAGATCGAGTTGCGGGGCATGAAGTCCAACCGTGACGCCGTAGGAGCCCGCGCCGTCGTGCGCGCCGGCGGCAGGATGCTCACTCGCGAGGTGGTGGCCGGCGACGGCTATGCCTCGCAGAACATGCTGCGCCTCCATTTCGGTCTGGGCGAGGCCGGCATGGTGGACGAGCTGACGGTAAGATGGCCGGCATCCGGGACCGTCCAGCGCTTCCGGAACGTCCCCGCGGACCGCATCGTCCAATTGACCGAAGGTGGAAGTCTGCAACCTTTCCTGCCAGGGGCTCATCGATGAAAAAACTGTTGCCCATCGCCGGCCTTGTGTTGCTCACGGCCGGGTTCCTGCCCGGTGCCGCTCGCGCCACCGCCTACGAGGACGCGATGAAGGCCATTGCCGCCGGCAACTACGCCGCGGCCCTGCCGCTGTTCGAAACGGCCCTCGGCGCCGATCCGGACGATTTGAAAAGCTTCAATGAGTATCGCAAAGCGGTCATCCACACCGGCGAGTACGACCGCGCCATCGCCTTCTTCGACAAGCTCACGGCGCAACACCCGCAAGCCGTCTACGCCTGGCTGAACTACGGCTACGCCTACGTCGACAAGATCCCCGCCGCGGGCTCCATCACGCAGGTGATCCTAGCCAACAAGGCCCTCGCCAACTTCAGCAAGTCTCTGGAGCTCAAAAAGACCTGGATCGGCCTTTTCACTCGCGGCAATAGCTACCTCTACTGGCCGAAGGTTTTTGGCCGCGCGCCGCTGGGCGTCGCGGACCTGGAGCAGGCCGTCGCCCTCTCCCAGCAGGAGCCGAAGCAGCGTCCGGTCTACGTCCGCGCCTGGATCGCCCTCGGCGACGCCCACTGGAAGACGGACCAGCCCGAGAAGGCAAAGTCCACCTGGCGCCAGGCCCTCCAGCTCTTCCCCAACCATCCGGAGCTCAAGGCCCGCCTAGCGCGCGAGGGCGACGAGTTGGAGAAGTACATCTACGATCAGCTCGATCCCAACAAGCGGGTGGACACCAACCTGGCGCCCTTGTGGGAGGAATGAGTTGAGGAAGGCGCTCTCTTTGACGCTTCTCCTGCTGTCCGTGCTGGCGGTCCGTGCGGACAGTCCCCCGTCTCCCATCCGTTTCGAAGAGGTCGGTGCGGCGGTGGGAGCGCGGGTGCACCACCACACCCGTAAATTCAAGGGTCGGTACGCCGACGTGCTCGGCATGTTCACCGCCGGCGGCGCCACCGTGGCAGTAGGTGATTACGACGGCGACGGCGACGAGGACCTTTTCGTCACCGACTCCGACGCCGGCCGCCCCAATCATCTGCTGCGCAACCAGCTGATGGAAACCGGCAGGCTCTCCTTCGTCGACGTGGCGAAGGAAGCCGGAGTGGCGGGCGGCAACGACGAGCGCTCCATCGTTTCGGATGCCATCTGGTTCGACGCCGACAACGACGGCCATCCCGATCTGCTGGTCGCCCGCTTCGGCACGCCGATCCTCTATCGCAACCTGGGGAACGGCAAGTTCGCGGACGTTTCTGCCAAGGCCGGGCTCACCAAGTTCGGCAATACGATCGCCGTCATCGCCTTCGACTACGACAACGACGGCCGGCTGGACCTGCTGTTCGGCAACTATTTCCAGCCGGTCAATCTGATCGACCTGCCGACCACCCACGTGCTGCCCAACGACCTCGACAACGCCATCAACGGCGGCGGCGTCACGCTATGGAGAAACGTCACCGCGCCGGGCTCGCACGAGATCCG
>DATIOS010000285.1:0-7972 GCA_035472915.1 Thermoanaerobaculia bacterium | reverse complement strand
GTAGTCCGCCGGGTCGTTGTACCCATGCACGAGAAATCGCTGGTCCGGGAATACCTGGAAGCTCTGCTGATCGCGGTCATCTTCGCGACCTTCGCCCGCACCTGGGTGGTTCAGGCCTTCAAGATCCCCTCGGGCTCGATGGAGAAGAACCTGCTGATCGGCGACCACATCCTGGTCAACAAGTTCGTCTATGGGCCCACGCTCTCTCCCCTGGAGGAGAAGCTGCTGCCGGTGCGCAAGGTACGGCGGGGAGACGTCGTCGTCTTCAAGTTTCCCGACGATCCCACCCGCGACTTCATCAAGCGCTGCATGGGGCTTCCAGGGGACACCCTGAAGATCGTCGACAAGGACCTGTTCATCAACGGCAAGCACGTCGACGATTCGAAGTTCACCTGGTACGCCGACTCCCAGTCCTACCCGCGCGAGCTCTACTTTCACCCCAAGCGGATGCGCGACAACTTCGGCCCCAAGACGGTGCCGCCTGCCAGCTACTTCTGCATGGGCGACAACCGCGACAACTCCAACGACTCCCGCTATTGGGGAACGGTGCCCGAGAGCTATCTCAAGGGGCGGGCGTTCATCATCTACTGGTCGGTCGAGAGCGATCCGGACATGGGAGACTCGGCGACCTCCGGCGTAAGGCTGCGGCAGTTGAGCCGCCTGGCTCTCCACTTCTTCTCGTTCACCCGCTGGGACCGAACCTTCCACGTCGTGCGTTAGACTACCCGCAACAGTCCAAAGAAGGAGGGAAGCCATGCCGCGACGGAGATCGGAACGGGGCGAGGGAAATCTGGGGTGCATCCTCTGGCTGGCCGCCCTGGCCCTGGTGGCCCTGATCGCCTGGAAAGCCGTGCCAGTCAAGATCCAGAGCAGCGAGCTGTACGACTACATGGACGAGCTGGCGAAGTTCAACGCCGCGCGTACGCCGCCGGAAGACTTGACGAAGATGATCATGGACCGGGCCCACGTGCTTGGCATTCCGATGCAGAAGGGCGACGTCAAGGTCGAACGCCTCGGCGACAGGATCTTGATCGAGGCGGACTACACGGTCCCGCTGGACATCCTCGGGATGACGTACCGGTGGCACTTCCATCAGAAACTGGATCGACCGATCTTCATCGTCTGACGCGGCGGTGGCTCGCCATCCTCGGGGGCGGCTTCGCTCCCGGGGCGCTGGCGGGCGTCCATCTCGCCGGCCTCATCTTCTTCCTCAATCCCGGGCTCCCGTTCGCGGTGGGCCCGGTGCTGCGCGGCGTCGCGGTCTACGGCACGCTGCTGGGCTTGGTGAGCCTGGCGCTTCACTTCCCCTTCACCCGCCACCACCCGCGGCGCGCCCTGCGGGCGCTTCCCTGGGGCCTCACCGCTACCCTCGCCTTCGCCGCGCTGCTCGACTGGACCCACGCGTCCTACTACGCCTACTACCTCCCTCCGGGCATCAACGACCGGCTGATCAAGACCGCGCTGTGGCTGTCGCTGGGCGCGCTCATCGCCTTCTACACCGCCCTGCTGCACTCGCTGCAGCGGCGGCGGTACGGCCGGCGCAGCCGCTGGGGGCTGACCGCGATCGCGCTGGCCTCGGTCTATGCCATGGTGGAGCGGCGCGAAGCGTTCCACCCCAAGCCGGTACCGGCGCCGCGCCCGGCGGCGGTGGAAACCGGCCAGAGGCCGCAGCTGTGGGTGCTCGGTATCGACTCGGCGACGCTCGACGCCATCCTGCCCCTGGCCGGAGAGGGGCGGCTCCCCTTCCTCGCCTCGGTGTTGCAGAACGGCGCTTATGGACGGCTCGAATCCCTGGCGCCGTCCCGCCGCGACGCGCTGTGGACGACGCTCGCCACCGGCAAGTATCCGTTCAAGCACGGCGTCACCGGTCAGCGCCCTTATCCGGCGGGCTTCCTCGCCGCCGGTGGAACGTTGGGGCTGCTCCCTTCAGGCATTGCGTTCCGCCGCTGGGGCACCCTCGGCATGGACCCTTTGCCGGCGCCGCCGCACCCGCGCCAAGCCCTCGCGTTGTGGGAAATCCTGCCGCGATTGGGCGTGCCGGCGGGAGTCGTCGGTTGGCCGGCGGCGGAGCCCGCGTCCGGCGAGGCCGTCTTCGCCGTGGCGGACCGCTACTTCCGGCCTGTTTCCGAGACCGGAAGCGCCTGGCCGGCCGACCTCTTCGATCGCGGCCGGCTGTTTCGCCTCACCGCGCGGGACCTCGGAGCTTCACTGCGCAGCGGTTTTGGCCCGCGCCCGCCCCGCGCTCTGCTCGAATCCCTCGCCGGAGACACCTGGCGAAAGACCCTGACCCTCTCCCTCGCCGATCAATCGCCGCAGGTGGAGGCGGTTTTCCTCCTCCTTCCCGGGCTGCGCGACGTCTCCCGCGAGAACTTCGGCGGCTTCAGCCGAGTGCAGTTCGAGGGATCCAAGGGGAGCGCGGCGCGCGCCGCGGCCGACCGCCTGGCGGCGTACTACACCCAGATCGACGCTTTCCTGGCCGAGGTGTGGGCTCATGACGAAGGGCCTCGCCTTCTCGCCGTAGTCTCGGCCTACGGCGCGAGCCCCGTTGGCGGCTGGCCCCGCCTCTGGCAAGGAGTGGCGCCGGAGGCGGCCCTGGGAGGAAGCTTCGCGGATGCGCCGGATGGCGTGTTGCTGCTCTACGGGGAGGGAATCCGCCCGGGAGCGCTGGTGACCGGCGCGCAGCTCGAGGACCTCGCGCCCACGTTGCTCTACGGCCTGGGCTTCCCGGTGGCCCGGGACTTCGACGGCCAGGTGCTCACCTCAGCCTTCGAAAAGCGGTTCCTGGCTCGGCATCCGCTGACGTTCTTCCCCTCTTATGAGGGTCTGGCGCGGGCGGGGAAGCTTTGAAGGACTGACACGGACCAACACGGACTGACAAGGACGAGCAGGGACATGTCCGTGCTGGTCCCTGCTCGTCCGTGTTGGTCCATGTCAATCCCTTATGCCCTTTGTTTTCTATGCTTTCTGTGCCACCAGCTTGGGCCCGGGGGAGGTCTTGCCGCCGTCGCGGTTCATCGAGCAGGTGCCTTCGAAGACGGCGCCGTCCTCGATCACCAGGGCGGGCGTATCGACTTCGGCAAAGAGCTTGCCCTGGGGCGCGATCTGGACCTTCCGGCTGGCCTGGATCGAACCGCGGACGGTACCGGAGACGAAGATCTGCCCCACCCGCAGCTCGCCGTCGACCTCGCCGCTCTCGCCGACGATCAGATCGCCGTCGGACTCCACGGTCCCCGTGAGCTTGCCGTCGACGCGGAAGGAGGCGTCGAAGCGGAGCTCGCCGTGGAGATGGCTGCCTTTGTCGAGAAAACCGTTGAGGTCGGCGTGCTTGCCCTCCGTTTTGAAGATCATCGAGTGTCTCCCCGCTCGGTCAGGACATCGTAAAGCCGCATCAGCTCCTCTTCCGAATGGAAGTGGATCCGCACGAACCCCCCTTTGCCCTGGCGCTTGATCTCCACCCGGGTTTGGAGGCGGCGGGTGAGCTTCTCCTCCGCGGCAACAGTATGGACCTCGACCGGACGGTCCGCTTTCTGCTTGGTTTTCGCCGGCTCTTTGGTGACGGCGGTCAGCCGCTCGAGATCGCGCGCCGAGAGGCCCTCGCGCACCGCGCGCTCGGCGAGGAGGATCTGTTCGTCGGCGCTCTCCAATCCCAAGAGGGGCCGGGCCTGGCCGGCGGTGAGCTGTCCCTCGCGCAGTAGCTCGCGCACCTCTTCCGGCAGGCGCAGGAGGCGCAGGGCGTTGGTGACCGTGGTGCGGGCCTTGCCCACCCGGGTGGCCACCGCATCCTGGGAGAGGCCGAACTTCTCCTGCAGGGCGGCGTAGGCTTCCGCCTCTTCGACCGGATTCAGGTCGCTGCGCTGGAGGTTCTCCACCAACGCCAGCTCCAGCAGCTCGCGGTCGTCCGCCACCTCGCGCACCACTACCGGCACGGCTTCCAGCCCGGCCTTGCGGGCCGCCCGCCAGCGGCGTTCGCCGGCGATGATGGCCCAGCCTTCTCCGTCGGGCGTGACGACGAGGGGCTGAACGATCCCCTGGGCGCGGATGGAGTCCGCCAGCTCTTCGATCGCCGCGTCGGCGAAGTGGGTGCGCGGCTGGAACCGGTTCGGCCGCAGGCTGTCGATCGGCAGGGTGCGAATCCCCTCCGGCGGCTTTTCGGGCACCGTCTCGATCAGCGCGTCGAGGCCGCGGCCCAGCCCCCGCTTCTTGGGAGTCAAATTGGGAGTCGAATTCGAGTTCACGCCGCCCTCCGCAGGAGCTCACGGGCGACGGCCAGGTAGGCCTCGGCGCCCCTCGACTTGATGTCGTACTGGAAGATCGGCAGCCCATGGCTCGGCGCCTCGGCCAGCCGGATGTTGCGCGGCACCACGGTTTCGAACACCTTGCCGGCGAAGTGCGAGCGGATGTCGTCGGCCACGTCCTTCGACAGGTTGGTGCGGTCGTCGTACATGGTCAGCAGGATGCCGGCGATGGCGAGCCGTGGGTTCAAGCCCGCCTGCACCCGCCGGACGGTCGTCATCAGCTCGCTGATCCCCTCGAGGGCGAAGTACTCGCACTGCAAGGGAACGAGGACGCCGTCCGCTGCCGTCAGGGCGCTCACCGTCAGGTGGCCGAGAGAGGGAGGGCAGTCGAGCAGCAGGGTGTCGTAGCGGTCCGCCACGGTCGCGAGGATTCCCTTGAGGCGCCCCTCCCAACCGGACTCGCCCACGAACTCCACCTCGATGCCCACCAGGTCTCGCTGCGACGGGACGATGTCGAGATTGGGAAAGCCGGAGGGGCGAATCGCTTCCGCGAGAGGAACCTCGCCGGTCAGCGCGTGGTAGAGGTGCGGCGGGGAAGCCTTGCCGCCCAGCCCGCGGGTGGCGTTGCCCTGCGGATCGCAGTCGACCAGCAGAACGCGGCGCTCCAGGGCGCCGAGCCCGGCCCCGAGGTTGATGGCGGTGGTGGTCTTGCCGACGCCACCCTTTTGGTTCGCAATGGCCAGGATCATGCTCTGTCGACTCTCAGCACTCTACGCGGCGCGCAGAACTAGAATGCGCCGCCGGTCGCTGCCCGCCAGCTTGACGCCGCCGCAGGCCACGAGATCCGGCGGCAGATCGGGATCATTTTCGCCCACCCAAAGAAGGATTCGCCCTCCGGCTCCCAGCCGCCGCGCGAGTGCCTCCCAGGTTTCAGGATCGAGGCGCAAGGCTCGCGAGGTGATCACGTCGAGGCTCTCGGGTAGGCCGGACGGCAACGGAATCCGCACTCTAGCATTGAGGCAGCGGCAGGACAAAGAGGCCCGGCGCGCGGCCGCGAGAAGGAAGGCCCACTTCCGCTCGCGGGCCTCGACCAGAGTCATTTCCAGCTCCGGCCGAGCGGCCGCGATTACCAGTCCAGGAAAGCCCGCCCCTGACCCCAGATCCACGCCCACCCGCGCCGCGGGGGACAGCAACGGGAGGGCCGCCAGCGATTCGCCGAAATGACGGGCCAGGATTTCGCCGGCGGTTCCCGGTCCGATCAGGCTGAGCTTCTCGTTCCAGCGCGCCAGCTCCTGGTAGTAGGCAAAGAGGGAGTCCGTTGCCGCCTGGCTCAAAGGCTCAGGCGAGAGCGGGGCCAGCTCGGAGGCGAAGCTTTGGAGAGAGAGGCGGGGGAGGGCGAAGGGCATGACGGAGATGTTTCGAGCAGCCGACAGGGGAACGTTCCACGTGAAACGTTCCCCCTTGGACCCTACGCCGGCCGCACCATCACCCGCTTGAAGTACCCGTCGCCCTCGCTCTCGGTCTCAACACCAGGGTCGTCCGCCAGGGTGACGTGAATGATCCTCCGGTCCCCCGGGTTCATGGGCTCCAGGATGCGGGGTTTGCCCTGCCGCCGGACCTCTTCCGCCACCTTCTGGGCGAGGCTGCGGAGCCGCTCCTCGCGGATCTCGTGGAAGTTGTCGCAGTCCACCCGCACGGGCACGGCCTCGCCGGACAGGCTCCGGATCATCCGCGGCAGCAGGTGCTCGACGGCCTGAATCAGCTCGCCGTCGTCCGCGAAACACCAATCCACGTCGTCGCCGGAGAGATCGATCTCCAGCCGCTCTTCGCCTTGAAATACCCTTGCCTTCAAGTCCAGGCCCGCGATACGCAGGAGCAGCTCGACCGACTTCGCCGCGGCGTCCGCCGCGGGTCCGGCGGCGGCGGGGTAGCGATCGGAGATCCCCCGAGGCTTTTCTGGCAGCGTCACCAGGCCCTCTGCGGGTCCGCCCTCCAGGCGGAAGGGCTCAATGCCCGACGCCGAACGCTCGCCGGTCCGCGGCGGTCGCCGATCGTCGTCGCGGCGGCGGGGACGATCTCCTCGATCCCCCCGGCCCCCACCCCGTGGCCCGCGATCCTGGCGCCCCCGGGGTCCGCGATCATTGCCCCTTCCTTCCGGACGCTCCCGGGGAGCACGGGGCGGACGGTCGCCCTCCGGCGGCGCCGCGGCGCTGGGAGCCGAGGGCTCCCGTATCAGGTACCCGGAAGGCGGGGGCGGCGGTGCAGCCCGCACCGTCGCCGGAGCGCTTACCGGTGAATCGCGCTTGGGATTGTCGGGGTCGACCTCGATGACCACCTTGCGCCGGGTTTTCAGGAACCCGTGCCGCTTTTCGAGGCTCTTGTAGGCCACCCAGTCCGGGTCGAGGTTGAAGTAGTTGGCAGCCTGGATGATCGCCTGCTGCAGGCTGTCGCCCGAGAAGAACCGTCGCGTCGCGTCATTCATAGAGATCGTCTCTGGGTCCTCCGCTCCAGGCCCCGTCATTGTGCCGCCTTCTGCTGACGGTTGTAAACCTGCAGCTGGATGATGGTCAGGATGTTGTTGGTCAGCCAGTAGATCACCAGCCCACTGGGGAATCCGAGGAACAGGAAGGTCATGACGATGGGCATGAGCTGGAACATCTTGCGCTGCATCGGGTCGCCGGCCTGCGGCCCCATTCGCACCTGGAGGAACTGGGTGATGCCCATGACGATCGGCAGCACGTAATAGGGGTCGTGCACCGAGAGGTCGTGGATCCACAGAATCCAGGGCGCCTTGCGCAGATCGACCGCCGAGCCCAGCAGGCCGTAGAAGGCGAACAGGATGGGCATCTGCAGCAACAGCGGGAAGCAGCCGCCCGCCGGATTCACTCCCGCTTCCTTGTAGATGGCCATCACCTCGTCGTTCATCTTCTTCTGCATCTCGAGGTTCGGCCGACCCTGTTTGTCCTTGAGCTTCGAGCGGTATCTGTCGCGGATGCCCTGGACTTTGGGGTTGAGCTCCTGCATCTTGCGCATCGACATGGTGCTCTTGTGGGTGATGGGCAGCAGCAGCAGCTTGATCAGCACCGTCATCAGGATGATGGCCCAACCGTAGTTCTGCACCACGTGGTCGTAGATCCAGTGCAGGCCGGCGAGGAGTGGGCGGGCGAGGAAGCCGAACTTCCCCATGTCCACCGTCCCTTCGAGACCGAAGGGAAGGGCCTTCAGCCGCTCGAACTCCTTGGAGCCCCAATAGGAGACCAGCGCCAGACGGTCGCCGGCCGGCTCCAGCACCAGTGCGAACTCCCGCGGCAGATCCTTCTGCTCCTTGGTCATCGCGTCCTTGGGAGGCACCGGGACGAACGTCGCGCCCTCGCCCTTCGTCTCCTCCACCATCACCGGCAGGAGCACCGCCTTGTCGAGGCCGTTCTGGGGAATCTGGGCGGAGAGGAAGTAGGTGTCGGCGAGGCCGATCCAGCCGAGCCCCTGTCCCGGAACCTCCTCAGGCTCGAGGGCCTTGGACGGATCCTTCGGCGTAACGGTCTCGCCGCGCTTGTAGACTGCGCCGCGACGCTCGAACCGGCTCTTCGTCTCCTCCGGTGTGAGATTGCGGATGCCCGGCCCCAGGAGCACTCCCCAGTCGGCGCGGCCGGGAAGCCGGATGTCGGCCTCCAGCAGGCCGCGGCGATCGAAGCCGAAGCGCTTTTCCGCCACCCCCAGGGGGCCGTTGTAGCGGAAAA
>DATIOS010000284.1:0-8855 GCA_035472915.1 Thermoanaerobaculia bacterium | reverse complement strand
GCCCTGCCGGTCCAATATGCCGACTTCGCGGTCTGGCAGCGCGGCCCTGCCGGACGGCGCCTCTTCGCGTACCAAGCCGGCTACTGGCGGCAGCGGCTGGCGGGAGCTCCCACGGTGCTCGAGCTGCCCACCGACCGGCCGCGGCCACTGGTACGCACCTTCCGTGGCTCCGGCCGCTCCCTTTCCCTGTCCCCCGAGCTCACGACGAAGCTCAAATCCGTCTCCCGGAAGTCGGGAGCGACGCTGTTCATGACCCTGCTGGCGGCATTTGACCTCCTGCTCTCGCGGCTGAGCGGTCAGGACGAGATCCTGGTGGGCTCACCCATCGCCGGCCGCAACCGTTCCGAGGTCGAGGGCCTGATCGGTTGTTTCCTGAATACCGTCGTGCTGCGCGTCGATCTTGCAGGCGCCCCCTCCTTTCTCGAGCTGTTGGCGCAGGTGCGAGACGTGACCCTCGAGGCTTACGCTCATCAGGACCTGCCGTTCGAAAGGCTGCTGGAGGAATTGCGACCGGAACGCGACCTGTCGCGCACACCGCTGTTCCAGGTGTTCCTCAACATGATCAACGTGCCCGAATCGCGGCGGCGGCTTTCCGGCCTCGAGCTGCACGGGGGGCCGGCGGCCACGGCCCCGTCGAACTTCGACCTCACGCTCTACGCCCGTGAGCAGGAGGATGCGCTCCGACTCGATCTGGTTTACAACGTGGACCTGTTCGACGAGGCACGGGTCGCCGAGATGCTGCGCCAGCTCGCCGGGTTGCTGACCCAGGTTGCGGCCGAGCCCGGGCGCGAGCTGGAAGGACTGTCACTGGTCACCGACGTTGCGGCGGCTGTCCTGCCGCAGCCGGCAGCTCCTCTATCGGCGGCATGGAATGGCTCGGTTGCCGATCTCTTCGTCCGCCACGCCAGGCGAGCTCCACAGCGGCTTGCGGTCGTCGACCCGGTGGAGAGCTGGAGCTATGGCGAGCTCGACATTCAGAGCAACCGTCTTGCCCATTACCTGCGGTCGCGGGGAGTCGTCAAGGGCGACGTGGTGGCGCTCTACGGACACCGCAGCGCGCCGTTGGTCTGGGGAGTCCTTGGCGCGCTCAAAGCGGGGGCGGCGTTCACCATACTCGATCCGGCCTACCCGCCGGCTCGCCAGCTCCAGTGCCTGGATCTCGCCGCTCCGACCGCGGTGGTCCAGATTGCGGCGGCAGGAGCGTTGCCGGAAGAGCTGGAAAAGACAGTTCGCACCCTGCCCTGCCGTATTTTGATCGGCTGGCGCGGGGAGGTTGAGGCCGTCGATCCGCTGGTGGGGCAGCCGGACCACGATCCCGGGATTGAGGTGGGACCCGACGACCTCGCCTATATCTCGTTCACCTCGGGTTCCACAGGAGTGCCGAAGGGAGTCCTCGGACGTCACGGTCCGCTGACTCATTTCACACCCTGGCAGCAGACCGAGTTTGGTCTCGGAGAGCAGGATCGTTTCACCATGCTCTCGGGCCTGGCTCACGATCCGTTGCAGCGGGACATGTTCACACCGTTCCAACTCGGCGCCACGCTTTGCATCCCCGATCCGCTGGAGATTGGCGTGCCGGGCCGGATGGCAGAGTGGATGCGGCGGCAGGAGGTCACCATCGCCCACCTGACACCGGCCATGGGACAGATCCTGACCGAGACCGTGCCAGGCGCTCCGGCAGTGGAAGTCCCCTCGCTGCGCTTCGTTTTCCTGGTCGGCGATGTGCTGACCCGCCTCGACGTGGCGCGCCTGCGGCGGCTCGCGCCACGGGTGACCTGCGTCAACTTCTACGGCTCGACGGAGACCCAGCGCGCGGTGGGCTATCACGTGGTGCAGGACTCTCCGCGGGGAGATGAGGGAAGGGAGGTGCTTCCCCTGGGCCAAGGCATGCGGGACGTTCAGCTCCTGGTGCTGAGCCGGGGTCAGCGGTTGAGCGGGGTGGGCGAGCTCGGCGAGATCGCCCTTCGCAGCCCGCACCTGGCGGCGGGTTACCTGGGCGACTCCGAGCTCACCCGTAAGCGCTTCCTGCTCAATCCGTTTGGATCGGGAGAACCGGAGGACCGGCTCTATCGCACGGGTGACCTGGGGCGCTACCGGCCGGACGGTGAGGTGGAGTTCGTGGACCGTGCGGACAACCAGGTGAAGATCCGTGGTTTCCGCATCGAGTTGGGAGAGATCGAGGCGACTCTGGCACGCCACCCGGCGGTGCGCGAGGCGGCGGTCGTGGCCCGCGCCGAGCGCTCGGGAGAGCGGCGGTTGGCGGCCTACGTCGTGCCCCACGGCTCGCCGGCGCCGCCGTTGCCCCCGGCCGGCGAGCTACAGGATTTTCTCCGCCAGCGGCTTCCTGAGTACATGGTGCCGCCGGCCTGGATGGAGCTCGAGAAGCTGCCGGTGACCCCCAACGGCAAGCTGGATCGCAAAGCCCTGCCCGAGCCGGCGCTGGCGCGGCCGGACCTCGAGGAATCGTTCGTGGCGCCCCGCGGCGAGGTGGAACAGGCCATCGCCGAGATCTGGCAGGAAATCCTCGGCGTCGAGCGGGTAGGCGTCCACGAGAAGTTCTTCCAGCTCGGCGGCCACTCCCTGCTTCTCGTGCGGGTGCACGCCCGGCTACGGGAGCGCTTCGGCACCGAGCTGTCGATGATGGATCTGTTCAAGTACCCCGACGTCAGCTCCCTCGCTCAGCACCTCGGGGGCGCTTTGGAAGTACGTCCGGTGACTTTCGAGGAGAGCCGGGCCACGGAGCTGGAGGCGGGCAAGGCGCGCCGCAGACTGCGGTTGGAGAAGCGTCGCGGGATGGGAGAGTCAGAATGAGCGAGCGCAACGGGCTCGAAATCGCGATCGTCGGCCTTGCCGGCCGCTTTCCAGGGGCGAGAGACCTCCGGGAGCTCTGGGAGAACCTGCGCGACGGAGTGGAGTCGATTCGCCGTTTTGGCGACGAGGAGCTGGCGGCGTCCGGAGTGCCTCGCGAGGTTCTCGCCAATCCCCGCTACGTAAAGGCGGGAACTGTGATCGAGGGGGCCGATCTGCTCGACGCCGAGTTTTTCGGTCTGACGCCGCGCGAGGCGGAGATCATCGATCCCCAGCATCGGCTGTTCTTGGAGTGCGCCTGGGAGGCGCTGGAGGCTGCGGGATACGATCCCGAGACCTACCGGCGGCCGGTCGGCGTCTACGCCGGTGTGAGCTTCAGCACCTACGTGCTGCTCAACGTCTGGTCGAACCGCGACCGTATCGCTTTCCTCGGCAGCCTATTGGGAGCCGACAAGGACCACCTGGCGACCCTGGTTTCCTACAAGCTCAATCTGGAGGGGCCGAGCCTGTCCGTCCAGACTGCCTGCTCGACCTCGCTTGTCGCGGTTCACCTGGCGGCCCAGGGGCTGCTCAACGGCGAGTGCGATATGGCGCTGGCGGGCGGCGTGTCCCTGCAGTTTCCGCAATCCTCCGGGTACTTCTGGAGCGAGGGGGGCATCACCTCGCCGGACGGCCACTGCCGGGCCTTCGATGCCGCGGCTCAGGGCACGGTGTTCGGTGATGGTCTCGGCGTCGTCGTGCTCAAGCGCCTGGCAGATGCCGAGGCCGACGGCGACACCATCCATGCCGTGATCAAGGGCTCCGCCATCAACAACGACGGCGCTGCCAAAGTGGGCTATACCGCGCCGCGAATGGAGGGGCAGACCAAGGTCATTCGCGCCGCTCAGCTCGTAGCGGAGGTGGATCCCGGAAGCATCGGCTACGTCGAAGCTCACGGCACCGGCACAGCCCTGGGTGATCCCATTGAGGTTGCCGCCCTTACCGAGGCCTTTCGGGCCGGCACCGACCGCACGGGCTTCTGCGCCCTGGGGTCGGTCAAGCCCAATCTCGGCCATTTGAACGCCGCGTCGGGAATCGCCGGCTTGATCAAGACGGTGCTCGTCCTCAAGCACCAGACGATTCCGCCAACTCTCCACTTCGAACGGCCAAACCCGGAGATCGATTTCGCCGGCAGCCCCTTCTTCGTCAGCGCCGAGGCCCGCGAGTGGCCAGCCGGTGACGGACCCCGGCGCGCCGGGGTCAGCTCCTTCGGCATGGGGGGCACCAACGCTCACGTGATCGTCGAGGAGGCGCCGCCGACGGAGCCCACGGGGAGCTCGCGAGAAGTTCAGATGCTGGTTCTCTCGGCGCGGAGCGAGATGGCGCTCGAAGCCGCCTCCGACCGCTTGGTACGGCACTTGGAGGAGCACCCGGAAGAACCCCTGGCCGATGTGGCCTTCACTCTGCATCGGGGACGCCGTGGCTTCGGTCACCGGCGAGTGGTACTCGCCGGCACCCGCGAAGAGGCGGCGTGGGCCCTCGCCTCGCGAGATCCCCAACGTGTTCTCACCGCGGCCGGCGGCGACCGCGAGCGGCCGGTCTGCTTCCTCTTCCCGGGCCAGGGGGCGCAGCACGTGGGGATGGCTCGCGGTCTGTACGAAACCGAGGCCGTCTTCCGTCAGGAGGTGGACCGCTGCGCCGAATGCTTGCTTCCCCGGCTGGGCTTCGATCTGCGGCACGTCCTCTTCTCCGGTGAGGAAAGCGCGGCGGCCGCGGCTGAGCGGCTGGGACAGACGGCAGTCACCCAGCCGGCCCTTTTCGTGGTCGAGTATGCCCTCGCCCGCCTGTGGATGGCATGGGGAGTCCGGCCGCAGGGGATGCTCGGCCACAGCATCGGCGAGTATGTGGCTGCTTGCCTGGCGGGGGTCTTTACCCTCGACGAGGCCTTGGACCTGGTGGCCCTGCGCGGCCGGCTGGTTCAGGAGCTCCCGACCGGTGCCATGCTTGCTGTGCCCCTGCCTCCCGAGAGTCTGGAGCCGCTGCTCGGCGAGCGAGTTGCGCTGGCTGCAGTCAATGGGCCTTCGCTATGCGTGGTGTCTGGCGGTCGCGAGGAGGTCGAGGAGCTGCGGCGGCGTGTCGAGCCGCTGCTGGGCGAGGGGCTCGAATGCCGCCTCTTGCGCACTTCTCACGCCTTCCATTCCGCTGCCCTCGACCCCATCTTGGGTGCCTTCGGCGAGGCTTTCCGCTCGATCTCGCCCAAAGCACCGTCGATTCCCTTTGTCTCCAACCTGACGGGTCAATGGATCTCGGCGGCCGAGGCAACGGAACCGGGATACTGGGTGCGGCACCTGCGGCACACGGTGCGTTTTGCGACGGGGCTTGCGACTCTGGCGGTCCTTGATGGAGTGCTGCTGGAGGTGGGGCCGGGACGCACGCTCGGCACGTTGGCACGCCAGCACCCGGACCTCGCTGGCCGGCCGCTGGTCGCATCGTTGCGCCACCCTCAGGACCAGCAGCCGGATCAGGAGACCTTGCTACGCGCTCTGGGACAGCTCTGGTTGGCGGGCGCTCGGCTGGACTGGCGAGGGTTCTACGCTGGTGAAACACGCCGCCGGATTCCGCTGCCGAGCTACCCGTTCGAACGGCGGCGCTACTGGATAGAACCCAAGCCCGAATCGGGCTTCGCGGCTTCGGAACCTCGCCTTCCGGCGTCCGCCGCCATCGAGGTGACGGCTCCGCAGGCCGCCGCGCGCCCGAAGGAGCTGCATCCGCGACCCAGCCTCGGTACCGCCTATGTAGCGCCGGCGAGCCGAGCGGAGCGGGAGATCGCCGCGGTCTGGCAGGAGCTTTTCGGTATCGCCGAGATCGGCGTTCACGATGACTTCTACGACCTCGGCGGCCATTCGCTGTTGGTCACCCAGATGGCCTCCCGAGTTCGCGAGCTGCTTGGGGTGGACCTGCCGCTGCGCACCTTCTTCGATGAGCGCACCGTCGTCCGGCTTGCCGCCGCCGTCGAGCGGTGGCGCGCCGAGTCGGGCCAGGCGGAGGTTGTTGGGAGCGAAGGACTCACACTTCCGCAAGGTCCTCCCCTCGTGCGCGGTGTGCGCCCTCGAGACCTGCCCCTTTCATTTGCCCAGCAGCGGCTGTGGCTGCTCGACCAGTTGGCGCCGGGCAATCCTTTCTACAACCTCTTCGGGGCCATGCGCATCGAGGGCGAGTTGCGGCACGACGTCATGGGGAAGACCCTGCGCGAGGTGGTTCGCCGCCACGAGACTCTGCGTACCGGTTTCGGTAGCGAGAATGGTCAGCCGGTGCAACGCATCGAGCGCCAGGTGCAGTTCGTTCTTCCACTGATCGACCTGAGCGCCCTGCCGGACGAACAGCGCGAAGACCGAGCCCAGCAACTGGCCGCCGAGCAATGGCAACGACCCTTTGACCTCGCCAGACCATCGTTGTTGCGAGTGAGCTTGCTGCGGCTGAGAGGTGCAGAGCATGCCTTGTTGATCTCCATGCACCACATCGTTTCAGACGGCTGGTCGATGGCGGTGCTGATCGGAGAGGTGGCGCGTCTTTATGCCGCCTTCGCTTTGGACCAACCTTCGCCGCTGCCGGAGCTGCCAGTCCAGTACGCCGACTTCGCCCTCTGGCAGCGTGGCTGGCTGCGAGGCGAGGTGCTGGAGCGTCAGCTCACCTATTGGCGAGAACGGCTGGCCGGCGTGCCCGTGGTTGAGCTGCCGGCCGACCGGCAACGGCAGCCGGTTCAAAGCTTTCGCGGTGCCACCCACCGGTTGGTCTTTCCTCCAGAGCTCGCGGCAGCCGTGGGTGGGCTGGCTCGGCGCCAGGTTATCTCGCCGTATATGGCTTTGCTCGCCGCTTTCCAAGTCGTCGTACGCCGCTACACGGGGATGGATGACGTAGTGGTGGGTACGCCGATCGCAAATCGTACTCGCGGCGAGCTCGAGGGGCTGATCGGCTTCTTCATCAACTCCCTGGTGCTGCGCACCGACCTGGGAGGAGACCCGCCGGTGATCGAGCTGATGGCGCGGGTGCGCGACACGGCACTCGGCGCCTACTCCCACCAGGATCTGCCGTTCGAATACCTGGTGGAGAAGCTCCAGCCGCAGCGCGACCTGGCACGCAATCCGCTGTTCCAACTCATGTTCAACCTGTTCAACGCTCCGGTCGCTGAGATGGAGTCGGGCGGCCTGAAGATCTCGCCGTTGAGAACCGGCGGGACCACGGCACTCTTCGACCTGCAGGTCTATGTGAGCGACCTCGGGCAGGGCCTCAGCACGAACTGGGAGTACAGCACCGATCTCTTCGACGCCGCCACCATTGAGCGTCTGGCAGGGCACTTTGGAGTAGTGCTGGAGGGGATCGTCGCCCGGCCTGAGGCGCGAGTCTCGGAGCTGGCACTTCTCACCTCGGATGAGCGCGAGCAACTCCTCGCGGAGTGGAACGCCACTTCGACTCCGTTGTCGGCAGGGTGTGTCCATGGCGCGATCGCCGACCAGGCGTCGCGAACACCGGAGGCTGTTGCGGTGGCTTTCGGTGGCGAGTTTCTGACCTATCGCGATTTGGACCGCAAGTCCAATGGCCTTGCCCATCGGCTCACCTTGCTGGGAGTGGGACCTGAAGTGCGGGTTGGAATCGCGCTCGAGCGGTCGCTGGAGATGGTGATTAGCCTGCTGGCGGTGCTCAAGGCGGGTGGCGCCTACGTTCCTCTCGATCCGTCCTACCCGCAGGAACGCCTGACCTTCATGCGCGAGGACGCCGGGCTGGCGATGGTGTTGACGCCGGAGCTCCTGGCGAACATCGCGGAAATCCTGCCTGAAAGCTCCACTGCGCCGCAGAGCGGTGTCGGGCCACAGAACATTGCCTACGTGATCTATACCTCGGGCTCGACGGGAAAGCCGAAAGGGGTTCAGATCCCCCACGGAGCCCTGACGAATTTTCTGGCCTCGATGGCGAAAAGACCAGGGCTTACCGCTTCTGACCGTCTACTTGCCGTGACCTCACTGTCGTTCGACATCGCCGGGCTCGAGCTGTATCTGCCTTTGCTGGTTGGTGGACGGGTGGTGTTGGCGAGCCGCGACGAGGCGGCGGACGGGCGTCTGCTCCAGGGACTGATCGCCGAGTCAGGAATTACGGTTCTCCAGGCGACGCCCGCCACTTGGCGCCAGCTCCTCGAAACCGGCTGGCAGGGCGGCGAGGGCCTGAAGGCGCTCTGCGGCGGCGAAGCGCTGTCACCGGTGCTGGCGGCGGACCTCGTTGAGCGAGTGGGCTCGTTATGGAACATTTACGGACCGACCGAAACCACTGTCTGGTCGACGGTGGAAGAGGTCCGCGGCGGCGGTCCCATCCTCGTTGGCCGGCCTATCGCAAACACCGAGTCCTTCGTGCTCGACGTCGACGGCGATCCGGCGCCGGTTGGAGTTCCAGGTGAGCTTTTGCTGGGCGGTGCCGGCGTCGCCCGAGGATACCTTGGGCGGCCTGACCTGACCGCGGAGAAGTTCGTGCCGAATCCCTTCGGTGCAGCCGGATCGCGGCTCTACCGGACGGGGGACCTGGCTCGTTTCCGCCATGGCGGCGCCCTGGAGTGCCTGGGCCGCATCGATCATCAGGTCAAGGTGCGGGGCTACCGAATCGAGCTGGGAGAGATCGAGACGGCCCTGGCCCGCCATCCGAATGTGGCTGCGGCCGCCGTAGTGGCTCGCCAGGAAGCGTCTGGAGACCGGCGGCTCGTGGCCTACGTGGTTCCGCGGCCTGGCAGCGCCGATCTCGTCGCCAAGCTGCGACTCTGGCTGCGCGACAGCCTGCCTGACTACATGATCCCCACCGCTTGGGTGGAGCTCGCGCAGCTGCCTCTCACCCCCAACGGCAAGGTAGATCGCAAGGCGCTTCCGGCGCCTGAGGCAGCGAAGGCCGAGCGGTCGACGACGCCCCGAACCGCTACCGAGGAAGTGTTGGCTGGGATTTTCGCCACAGTGTTGGGCATTCCCAGTATGGGGCCGGACGACAGCTTCTTCGAGCTTGGCGGCCATTCATTGCTGGCCACCCAGGCGATC
>DATIOS010000283.1:0-8562 GCA_035472915.1 Thermoanaerobaculia bacterium | reverse complement strand
GCTGATCGAAGAAGCAGGGCTCACCGCGCAGTCCGTGCTTCCCGAAGGCCAGATCTTCTACCTGCGCTCGACCGGCAACCTCTCGACCGGCGGCACCTCCGTGGATAAGACGGACGTCACCCACTACGACAATCGCGTCATGGCCGAGCGGGCCGTGAAGGCGATCGGGCTCGACGTGGGCGGTGTGGACTTCATCGGTCCGGACATCACCCGCAGCTACACCGAAGCGGGCGGCTCGATCGTGGAGATCAACGCCGCGCCCGGCTTCCGCATGCACACCTCGCCCACGGAAGGAAAGCCGCGGGACGTGGCCGGGCCGGTCATCGACATGCTGTTTCCCGCGGGGACGCCGTACCGCATTCCCATCGCCGCCATTACCGGCACCAACGGCAAGACCACCACCACCCGCATGGTGGGGCACATCCTCAAGCTCTCCGGCTTCTGTGTGGGCATGACCACCAGCGACGGCGTCTACATCGACGGCGAGCTCACGGTGGCGGGGGACATGACGGGCCCCTGGGCGAGCCATTTGGTGCTGCGTGATCCGTCGGTCGACGCCGCCGTCCTGGAGACGGCGCGCGGCGGCATCGTGCGCGCGGGCCTCGGCTGGCGCAAGTGCAAGGTGGGAGCGGTGCTCAACGTTGCCTCGGATCACTTGGGGATGGGCGGCATCACCAGCCTGGACGAGCTCGCCGAGGTCAAGCAGGTGGTGGTCGAGGTCGCCCAGGACTGGTGCGTCCTCAACGCTGACGACGAAAGGGTGGTGGCGATGGCCGCCGAGAGCCCCGGCAAGCCGATCTTCGTCACCTTGCAGCGGGAAAACGAGCTGGTGCGGCGCCACATTCGCAACAAGGGGCGGGCGGTGGCGCTGGAAGAAGGGCTCAATGGCCGCATGATCGTGCTCTATGAAGGCGAGGAGCACATTCCCTTGCTGTGGGCCCGGCAGATCCCTGCGACGGTCGAAGGTCACGCCATTCACAACGTGCAGAACGCCATGTTCGCCACCGCCATCGCCCACGCCATGGGAATCAGCCTGGAGAACATCCGCCAGGGACTGCGCACCTTCACGACGGATTTCTATCAGACGCCGGGACGGATGAACTTTTACAATGAGCACCCTTTCCGCGTTCTGCTCGACTACGCCCACAATGCCCATGGCATGGCCGCCATGGCCGGCACCATCCGCGGGCTGACGGTGAACGGCCGGCGAATCGGCGTCCTCGCCGCTCCCGGCGACCGTCGCGACGAGGACATCCTGGATCTCGCCCGCGCCGCCGCTCCCGCTTTCGACTTCATCATCGTCCGCGAGGACGACAATCGCCGCGGCCGCAAACGCGGCGAGACGGGCGAGCTGGTGCGCCAGGGTCTTCTCGCCGCGGGCTTTCCACCCGACCGCCTCTCGCCCGAGGTCTACGACGAGGAGGAGGCCGTCCAGCGAGCGTTGGAATCCGCCCAGCCGGGAGACTTGCTGGTCATCTTCGGCGACGATCTCGAGCGCGTCTGGCAACAGATCGTGAGCTTTGGCCGTCCCGGCGGCGCGGCTCCCGTGGCCACCACGCCTCCCGCTCCGATCTTCCCGCCGGACGAACGGCCTCTGTCGTCCGCGCTGGCGCCAGGCGCCAGCGAACCGCCGGTGGACGCGCGGCGGACTGGGGAGCATGAGGATTGATCATGAAAAAGGGAATCGTCCATCTCGGAATTGCCGTGCTTTTACTTTCGGGAGCAGCCACTCGTTCCTTCGCGGCGAGCATCGTCTGCACCAAAGGCTCCCTGAAGTGCTATTTCTTCCAAAGCATGGAATGCCCGGATCTCTATCTCAATCCTGGAGACGCGTGCATGCGGGCGAAGTACGCGGGTTTTTTCCACGTCCGTGGATTGACGATCGATTCGCGAGTGCTCGGGAGAGCCCAGAACGCTCTGCGGCAAGCGAAGGTCGAGTTCTTCACGGCGAAATCGCCGGAGCGCGGACGCCTGCTTCTCATGGTGGACGACCTGATGCTTCCCGCAGCCACTGCGACGTTGAGAAAGGCAGGAATCACCGTCCTGACCGTGCCGATTCCGCAAGGGCCGTTGCGGTAGCCGCAGAGGAGCTCAGGTTCCGCCCGCGTCCTCCGCCAACAAATCCGCCAGCAGCACGATCCTTCGCCGTAGCGATCGCAGATCCACAAATTCTTCTCGGGTGTGCATGCCACCGCCGACGGGGCCCAGGCCGTCCAGGATGGGGATGCGGCTGGGGTCGGGGAGGAAGTTGGGAAAGGAAATGCCGCCGCGGTCCTTTTCGATCTCGAGGCTCCAACCGCGGTCGGCGGCGAGCGCGACGGCTCTCCGGCTGAGCGTGGAGTGGGGACTCTCGGGATCGACGGGAGAAATCTCCTGCCCCGGAGAGAAGATCACTGTGGTGCAGGTTTCGCGTCCGACTTCCTCGGCCAGGTCGAGTAGGCTCCGGAGTGTTTCGCCGCCGTCCTGGAGGCGGAGAAATCGGACTTCGCCTTCGGCCACGGCACGATCCGGCACGACGTTGAGCTGACGCTCGGTGCCGAGGAGGCCGTGGGCTGCCGCGAGGTCGTCCACGAAGCTCGCGTCTCCGGCGACCAGCCGGCCGGTGTTGACAGTGGGACCGCCATTCCTTCGCGAGAGAGCCTCCGCCTTTGTGGCCCAGCGGGCGGCGGCGGCGAGGGCCGAGCGGCCGTCCCAGTAGTGGAGACCGGAGTGCGCGGCCGTGCCCCGAGCTTCCAGGCGCCATTGAAACATGCCGCGGCGGCCGGCCACGATCGTTTCCGCGTCTCCCACGGGCTCGCCGGGCTCCAGCACCCAGAGGGCGCGGGCGGTCTCCCCCCAGCGGCGTACCGCGGCTCGGGAGAGCTCGCCGCCAACCTCCTCGTCGGGAACTGCCACCAGCAGGAGATCGGCTGGCGGCGTCTGGCCCCGGTGCCTCAATAGGTCCAGCGCCCCGATCAGCGTGGCGAGGCCGCCTTTCATGTCGATGGCCCCCGTCGCCACCAGGCGGTCGCCGTCGAGGCGGGAGGGAACGGCGGGAAGCACGGTATCGAGGTGGCCAATGAGCAGGAGATGGCCTCGCGACGTATCGGCTCCGCGGGCAACCAGCACGGGGAGGGAGCGGCCCGCCTCCGCGGAAGGCTCGGCACGGACCTCGGTCGCCAGGCCGCGGCTCCTCAACTCGGCTGCGAGTCGCTCCGCCAGGCGTTCGAGGCCTTCGGCGTCGCCGCTGGGAGAGGAGATCTCCGTCAGCTCTCGCAGTAGGTCGACGGCGCCCTGAAAGAGCGGTGCCGGCAGAGCGGTCGGGGTATCCTCCATGGGCGGAGAGTATCGTAGAGAGCGAGCGGTCAGCCCTTGGCCAGTCGATGTTATAGAGTTGATTCGTGGAGTCTGCGGGCTCCACCTCTGGCATTCTGGAGGGCGAGGTCATGGTCAGTGCGGTCATTCTGTTGGTGGTTGAGAAGCAGAAGGTCAACGAGGTGGCGGAGAAGCTGGTGGATCTGCCGGGAATCACCGAGGTCTACTCGGTCGCCGGACAGTACGACCTGGTGGCGATCGCGCGGGTGAAGGATAACGAGGGGATCGCCGAAGCGGTGACCCGCCAGATGCTGAAAATCGACGGCATCCTGCGTTCGGAGACCCTCCTGGCTTTCCGGGCGTTCTCCCGCTACGATCTGGAAAGGATCTTCTCGATCGGCGCCGAAGAGTCTCCCGCTTAGCCGCTGGGTCTGACGCCGCCCCTTTACTTCCCCTGCGCTTCTTTCAGGATGAGGTTGGCCAGGGCCTCGTAGTCGCCGCCGAAGTGATGGGCACCGGGCAGCACCACCGACTTGCCCTGGGCGGCGGTCAGCGACGGGCAGAGGCTGTCGCTCTCCTTCGAACCGTGGAGACAGAGGATGGGCGGACGGCCACCGAGCTTCTTGACCTCCGGGAGCACCGGTTGGCCTGCGGAGCCGCCACCCAGCCAGTCGGTGACGTGAAACTCGAAGGCCGCTTTGGTGCTGGGACCGAGGAGAGCGATCAGTTTGACCTTGCCCAACAGGTCAGCCGGCAGGCGGCTCGCGGCGAAGGGGAGCACGTCGGCTCCCAGCGAATAGCCGATCAGTAGCACCTCCTGCCGGTTCCAAGTGGCCAGGTAGCGGCGCAGGATGCGGTCCAGATCCCTGGCAATGCCGTCGGGTGTGCGCGCGGTCCAGAAGTATTGGAGCGAGTTGACCCCCACCACCGGGATGCCCTTGGCCGATAACGCCCCGGCGACCTCTTTGTCGATCCCCGCCCAGCCACCATCGCCGGAGACGACGACCGCCATCAGTTCGCTCGCCGCGCCTTTTGCCGGCACTTCGACCAGCGGCAGATCATTGACGGCGGGGATGCTTCCCTTGGGGCCCGGCACTGAGGGCGAGCTCGCAGCGGCCGTCCGGACCGGAGTCTTGTCCAGAATCTGCTTATAAGCCTGCCGGAGCTGAGGTTCCCATTTGTAAGTCTTGGAGAATCCGTGTCCGACGTCGGGCAGGAGAACGGTCTCGCCGTTCTTGACCTGCGACACGTAGCGCACGACGTCGTCCTTGTTGCAGACCTCGTCGATCGTCCCCTGGAAGGCGATCCAAGGCGCCTCGAGGGTCGAGGTCGGCTGGAAGATCAATCCCTTGTTCTTGGGGCCCGGTTTGCTGGCGATGCCGTGGCCGGCGCAGAACGGGCGCTGCAAGTCGAGATCGGGGCAGAAGCCCAGGCTGATGGCGCCGCGGAACGTGTTGGGCGGCGCCTGGGCGAGGACGGCATAGGCCAGGGTGGCGCCGGACGAGTAACCCACGAGCACCGGTGGGACGTAGGTGGGAAAACCGAGAGTCTTCTGGACGAACTTGCTCAGCAGCTCGAGCTCGGACGCCGGATAGACGCAGCTCTCCTTGGCGGCGTTGAGCTTCTTCACGTACTGCGGCGCGTTGACCCCGACCACGAGGGAGTCCATGGACGAGAGGATGCGGGCCATGTCCACGACGCCGAGATTCCAGCCTCCGTCGCCCGACAGGAAGAGAACGACGTTCTTCGGATGGGGAGCAGGCCGGTAGATCGCGACCTGGCCGAAGCGGCCGTAGGAGAGGCTCTCCGGTGGCTTGGCCGGCGCCGGCGCGGCGGGCGGTTTGGACGGAGGTGCGGCTTTGGGCTTGAGCGCCTCCGCCTGATGGCTAGGAAACAAGGCAGCCAGCAGCAGGAGGAAGCCCAAGCGAATTGACGCCGTCTTCTGTGGGGACTTCATGAATGGAAGAATTTTCCTTCCTGGATATCAAGGTTGGCGGCCGGGCGCCGGGGCTGTACCGCCCAGCGACTGGACGAGTTGTTTGAATTCCGCGTCCTGGCGCAGGCCGTCGAAGTCTTTATCCCGGTCGATCACCGTCCTGTCCTTCCAGCCGTTCTCCGCGGCCTGGCGCAGGTCGGCCAGGGCCCGCTTGCGGTCGCCCTTCTTCGCGTAGGCGGCGGCCCGGGAGTAGTACACGGTGGAGCTCTTGGGATCGATTTCGGTGGCGATGGAAAGGACGAAGATCTCGCGGTCGTGCTGCTTGCGCTCGGCGAACGTCTGGGGAAGATAGAAGCCGGTCTGCACTTGCAGGGTATTGAGGATGCGCTGAGCCGAGAGGCGCTCGTCGGCCGTGGGCGCCGAGTCGGCCTTCTTGCGCAGCTCGTGGATCTTGAGCAGGGCGACCACCTGGGCGACCGTCCGCGCCTCGCCGGAAGGATTGACGGCGGCGAGGATTCCCGGCGCCTGCGCCAGCACCACCTTGTCGTGCCTGAGCCGCTCCTCGCGCTCCTTGAGCTCGCGCTGCAAGGCGGGGTTCGCGGCCAGCTCGGTTGCCTTCTTCTGGGCCTCAGCCGTGTCGCGCAGGCCGGCGAAGTCAGCGGCGGCGCCGGACCAGGTGCGCGACGCCTGAAATAGGTCGCCGGACTGCTCAAAGGCGCGGGCGCGGCCGGTCGTCTCGTTCCAGGCGGCGTCGATGCGGGAGGCGTCCTTGGGGATCGTTCCCGCCTTCATGGCCTGCAGGTCCAGCCAGGCCAGGGCGCGGGTGGCGATCTCCGCCGGCGGCCATTGGTGAAGGCCGTCGAAGATCTCCAAGCGGTAATTGGCGCCGGCGTCGGCGAGCTTCGGCTCGAGGTCCATCATCTCGTAGTAGTTGAAGTCCTTGTCGCCCACCGTGCCATAGAAGACGAAGCGATCGCCTTTCTGGGGCGGCTGATCGAAGGGCCAGCCGGCACCGGCGCCGACGATTCCCGCCAGGCTGCCGGGAGCCGAGCGGGCGAGGACGACGCTGGAGCGCACGGTGCCCGAGAAGCCCGCGGCGTAATGCCGCCGGTCGTCGATCGTGAAGCGGGCGTGGGTGTCCGCCCAGATCGCCCGCATGGCCTTGAGGTTGGGCTCCATGGGGCCATCGCTCATCGAGTTGTTGGAGCTGGCCAGGATGTAGCCGAAGGCCTCGGCGCCGGCGCGGAAACGCTCGGCGGCCAGCGCGCCGCGCGAGCGCGGGTCGAGAATGTAGAGGATCGGCCATGGGCGGTCCGGCGAATAGCTGCTCGGCAGATAGAGCGCGTAGGTTTCCTCGGGGTTGCCGGCACAGGCGATCTTGTCCACCACCCGGCCACGGGGCTGGTCGCCCGGCGCCGGCTGCGCTGAAAGTGGCGCGACCTGCAGCAGCGCGATGATCAAGGCACCGAGGGTGCTGTGGGCACTGAAGGCGGCGTTCATACTCGTTTCCAATCGCCCGCCAAGGGCGGCTCATTCCCGGCGAGCGATCCTATAACGGCAGAGGCGCGGGTCGCACTCTAGGCAGGAAAATTGCAAGAATGTATACTCGAAGCTCGGTGCTGTACTGGGAGGAAAACAACATGGCGAGGACCGCAGGCCAGAGACTCTCCTTGGCGACCCCGGCCGAAGCAACCACTCCGCTGCGATCCGGTCCGCTCGGAGTCGTGCCGCCTGTCTCGTACGACCTCGACGCGACCGTGCCCATCGGACAGGGGGCGCACCAGCAGCTGGGAGCCGAGACCCTGCCGATGCGCTGCCTGCGCTGCCAGGGAACGGTAGAGAGGGGAACGGCGCCGGTGCAAGTCGAGCGCGACGGCTACAAGCTGGCCTGGGAGCAGGTGCCCGCCTGGGTCTGCAAGCGCTGTGAGGTCGCCTACTTCGAGCCCCACGAGGTGGAGACGATTCGCCGCGCCCTCAGCGCCATGCGGGCGCTGTCGCAGGTCTGATCCTCCTAGAATCGCCGCTTGTCGATGCCCAGCCGCTTGATCCTTGATTCAAGCGTCGTGGCGGGCACCCCCAGAAGAACCGCGGCGCCGGCCGCTCCAGACACGCGGCCCCGGGTCTGGGTCAAGGCTTCTTCGATCCGCTGCCGCTCCTGTTCTCGCAGGCTTGCCGGTAGCGGGAGAGCCGGGGCTGAGGAAGTGACAGACCCGGCGCCGGTTCCTCCGATCAACGGCTCGTCCACCCGCAGCACCTTGCCCTCAGACAGGATGGTGGCGCGCTCGATGACGTTTTGCAGCTCGCGCACGTTGCCCGGCCACGAGTAGGCGAGGATGCGGTCCATGGAGCTTTTCTCGATGCTCTCGAAGCGCTTGCCGAGGCGCGCCGCGTAGCGGGCGACGAAGTATTCGACGAGGATGGGGAGATCCTCACGCCGCTGGCGCAAGGGTGGGATCTCGATGGGAAAGACGTTGAGGCGGTAGAAGAGATCGCTGCGGAACGTGCCCTCCGCTACGGCCGCGGACAGGTCGCGGTTGGTGGCGGCGATCACCCGGGCGTCGGTGGCAATGGGCGGGCCGCCGCCGACGCGTTCGAACGTTCCCTCCTGGAGCACGCGCAGCAGGGTGGCCTGCACTTCAGCCGGCAGCTCGCCGACCTCGTCGAGGAAGATGGAGCCTCCGCCCGCGAGCTCGAAGCGGCCGACGCGGCGTTGCAGGGCGCCGGTGAAAGCACCCTTTTCATGGCCGAAGAGCTCCGAGGCGATGAGCGACGGCGGCAGCGCCGCGCAGTTGACGGCCACCAGCGCGCGCTTCGCCCGCGGCGAATGGCGGTGGATGGCGCGGGCCACCAGCTCCTTGCCGGTCCCGGTTTCGCCGGTGAGGAGCACGGTGGCGTCCGTGGCCGCGACCTTGTCGACGAGGGCGAGGGTATCGCGCAACGCCTTCGAGACGCCGACGATCTCCTCGAACATGCTGCGCTCGTCGATTTCCTGGCGCAACGCGAGGTTTTCGTCCTGCAGCTGGCGGGTGAGGCGGGAGATCTCCTCGAAGGCGAGAGCGTTGGCCACGGCGGCGGCGATGGGACGGGCCACGGCCTCGAAGATCGCCACCTCGTGAGCCGGGAAGGGGCCGGCCGTCTCGCGGGAAAAAGACATCGAGCCCACCAGCCGGTCGCGGATCTGGAGCGGCACTCGCACGTAGGAGTGAACGCCGGCCGCCAGCAGCCGAGAGTCCTCGGGAAAGCGCGTCTCCTTCGTCAGGTCCGCGCAGACGTAGGCCTCGCCTATGCGGCCGACGTATTCGCCGACCCGGTGCCCGACTTCCCGGGCAACG
>DATIOS010000282.1:0-12521 GCA_035472915.1 Thermoanaerobaculia bacterium | reverse complement strand
CTTCAACTTCGGCGGTTCGATTCCCCTCGACAAGGCCCTCTCCGGTGAGGTGCTGCTGGCCGACGTCATGAACGGCCAGGCGCTGCCAGCGGTGCACGGCGCGCCCTTGCGGGTGGTGGTGCCGGGCTACATCGGAGCGCGCAGCGTCAAGTGGCTCTCCCGCATTACCGTGCAGAAAAAACCTTCCGACAACTACTTCCAGGCCAAGGCTTATCGCCTGTTCCCGCCCCACTTCGATAAAGACAACGTGGATTGGGACAAGGGATTGATGTTGGGCGAAGCGCCGGTGAGCTCCGTCATCCTTTCTCCCCTGGACGCATCGACCGTCTCTGCTGGAAAGGTTTCCGTTCGGGGTTGGTCGCTCGCGGGAGGCGACCGGAGCCTCGCGCGGGTCGACGTCTCCGCCGACGGCGGTGAAACCTGGACGGTCGCCGACTTCGAGAAGAGAGACGGCGCCTACGTCTGGCGCCTCTGGGAAGCCGTCCTCGACCTCAAGCCGGGTCCCCGGGAGATCATCTGCCGGGCCTGGGATACCGCCGCGCAGACGCAGCCCGATCGGGCGGCGCAGGTATGGAATTTCAAGGGCTACGCCAACAACTCGTGGCACCGGGTGCGGGTGACCTGCGCCTAGAAACCCAGAATCTCCCGAAGACTCTCCGCCAGCGCCCCGTTCGCGGACAGCGTCGCCTCGCGGAAATCTGATACCAGCGGGGCATCGTGGCGCGTCAGGAAGACGCCTCCCGCTTCCTCGATGATGGGTTTGAGGGCCGCCACGTCGTGAAGGAGGACCTCGCCTTCCACCATCGCGTCGCAACGGCCTTCGGCGACCAGGATGTGGCCCCACCAATCGCCGAAGCCGCGGGTACGGGCAGTGCGGGCGACGAGGTCGGAAAGGGCGGGCCAGAGACCCCGGCGCTGGAAGATCTTCAGGCCGCCGTGGGCTACGAACGCTTTCGCCACCTGAGAGACGTCGCTGACGCGCAGCCGGCGCTCGCGAGCGGTGGATAGGGTGGTCCCCGTCCCGCCCCAGGCGCCCTGTTCGCGAGCCGCCCACCAGGTTTCTCCAGCCAGGGCCGGATCAACCGCCGGCTGTCCGGCAGAGAGGCCCGAGCCGGGGCCGAGGGCCGGCGCGTGGACGACGCCCATCACCAATTCGCCGCCCAACTCGAGGCCGATCAGCGTGGCGAAAAAGGGGAGGCCCGCCACGAAGTTCTTGGTGCCGTCGATGGGATCGATGATCCAGCGGTCGGTCTCGCTCCCCTCCTGCCCAAACTCCTCGCCCAGGAGGCCGAGCTCCGGCGTGGCCCGGTGGAGAATCTCGCGGATCGCCTCCTCGGACGCCCGGTCCGCCACCGTGACGGGCGAGGCGTCCTTCTTGATCTCGACCTGGAGATGGACCGAGCGGAAATGCGCGCGGTGGATCTCGCCCGCCCTACGGCAGGCGTCGAGGGCGGCGAGAAGATAGCGCTCGGTGCCGGCAGGCAGGCCCTCATTCATCGCCCGGGAAGTCTATCCGAGGTGGCAACCCGAATCTGCGGCTGTACTCTTGCGCCTCGGCGAGCACCTCCGGCGACGGCTCGGCGCAGCTCCTGCCTTGGAGCAACAAGACGACAAAGCCTCGCAGCAGACCCACGGCGTCGGCTTCGACGAGAGCCTCTTCCCGCGACGACGCGGCGCGCAGCGCGCGCTCCAGCGTGAGGCCCTTCCAGCCGTCCCAACGCACCTCCTTGCAAAGAGCCTTCGTCTCCGCCTCCAGCAGAATGGCCTGCAACGCCTCGAATTCGTCAGGCACCGAGGTGGGCTGCAGCATCTCCCACGGATCGCGGTAGGTAGGGATCTTTTGCAGCTCCTCTTTGGAGATCGTGCAGCCGATCGCGTTGCCCGCCGCGAAGAAGCCGCTGCCGAGCACCAGGAGGGCGTACAGCACTGCCAGTCGAATCATCGTTGATCGCATTTTCAAGGTCTCCTATCGAAAGCTCAACTGCACGCCGAGACGAAGGATCCGAGGGCTCAAGGTTTCGAGAACGGACCCGGAGGTGTTCAGCGGCACGCCGTTCTGGGCCAGAACGCCCTGCCTTTGCAGGACATAGGACTCGTTGAAAGCGTTGAAAGCGTCCAAGCCGACAGTCACGCCGAAGTCGTTGAATAAAAACTCCTTTTCGATTCGCAGATCGACGACGTGGACGTCGGGATACCGAAAGGCGTTCGGATCCGGCTGGATGGGAACGTCGAGGCCCGATCCCCCGTTATCGGCGATCGTCACGCGGTTGATGCGGTCGACATAACGCAGCGGATAGCCCTGGCGGCCGGTCAGGTTGGCGGCGACGTTGAAGCCCCAGGGGCGATCGGGCGCGATTTGATACAGGCCGTTGAGGTTGTACGACCAGCGGCCATTGATGAAAACGTTGCCTTTGGGGCCGGAGGCGATGCCGGAGCCTTGGAGCACCTCGGTGCCGTTCACGACGCCGCCGCCGATGGTATCGGTGGGATCCTCGTTGGCGCTGTCCGGAATCTGCCACTTCCAGTCCTGGTAAGAGACGTGGCCACGCATCATCCAGCGATTGGCCAGCCGCTTGTTCAAGGTCAACGACGCGCCCTTGAACTCCTGTTCGCGCGCGCCGTTGGTGAGATAGAAACCATTTCGAGTGGAAACCCCCGACCTTAGCTCCCAGTAGCGAACCGTGTAGGAACGGCCGTCCGGCGCCACGACCTGCTGCGACTGCTCGACGTAGTCACTGCGGCGGTGGGCACGCCCGGTGCTGTCGAGCCCGTTGGCCGCGAACGGATCGGTGGTGTCGAAAACCAGACGCTCCGCTTCGAGCAGGTTGTGGAGCTTGCGGTAGTTGAGATTGAACCCTACCACAAGCTCGGGTAGCAATGCGTGCTCGACGCTGAACAGCACCTCATCGGTGAGCGGAGCGCTGAGGTTTCCGTTGACCGCGTTGGACTGCAAGAAACCGAAAGTCACGGGGTTGACGTTGCCGCTGGGTGGAGCGATCTCGGCTCCCGGCTGACCTTGAGAGGTGAGGAAGTAGCGATAGCCCAAGCCGCCGAGGGGATTGAGCCAGCCGGCCTGGATGGCGCCGAGCTGATCGGCGAACCGCGAGTAGCTGGCCCGCAGCAGCGTCTTGCGCTCCTCGCCCAGTGCGTAGGTCAACCCAAGGCGGGGCGTCACGCCGCTCCAGGTGAAGCCGGCGTCCTGACCTGTATAACGAACGGCGGGCAGAAGACTCGGGAACATCGGATTGGCCGCGGCGAAGGACGCTTCGTTCCGCCCGCCCTGCCGGTCCCAGCGCACGCCGAAGTTCGCCGTGAGCCCACCTACGGTGAGCGTATCCTGGAGGTATAGGCTGGTGTAATCGGTCTTGACCTTGGCGTTTGCATCGCGGGAGAGAACCAGGAGCTGAGGGCCGCCGAGGTCCAGCTCGAAACCGCCTCCCGGCCAGGCGGTCAGCGTCGACGCCTCCGCCGTACGGAAGCCGGCTCCGTACTTCAGCTCGTGGGAGAAGTGGCCGATATTGAAAAAATTCGAGGCGTCGAGCTTGCCCTGGTTCTGCGGGCGCTCGATTTGCTGGCGCAGAAAACTATCGTGCCACACCAGCTCGGCGTCGCGATGAGAAAGCTGATCGCCGCCCTCGGGAACGAGTTGGAAGCCGCCGTGGACCTGCGAAACCATCCCCATGATGAAAAGGGAGCTGGAGAAAACCTGCACGTCCTCCAATTTCCAGGCGGTCGGGCTCGGACCGAGCCGGCTTTGATCCCAGGTGGTCTCCTGGGGACGCAATGGACCGGCGTTGCGCCCCTGCTTGACCTTGTCGCTCTGCCAGGCAAAAGCCGAGGCGGAATTGCTGCTGGTGACCTGCGAGTTGAGCTTGACGTTCCCATCCTCGAGGGTGGTCTTGTCCTGGAAATTGCCGATCGTCCGCAGGTCGATCTCGGGACGGGCGTAGGAGCCCCAGGCCCAGAAGCGGTCCCTGACGAGCGGTCCGCCGAGCTCGACGCCCTGGTCGACGACCTTTTCAATACGGTTCCCTTCGGTACTGGCTTGCATGCCGGCGCCGGACCGCAGGTAGCGGCCGGAGCCGCGCCATTCGTTGGTGCCGCGCTTGGTGACCAGGTTGACCACCACGCCGCCGGTGGCGAGGGTGGCATCGCTGCCGCCGGTCGTCACAGTCATCTCCTCGAAGGCGTCGAAGTCGTAATAACCGGGCGAGGAGCCGAGGGACGCCATGTCGGTGACGACCAGGCCGTCCACGGACCACATCGCCTGATTGCCGCCGGAGCCTGGTCCAACGTATTGGGTCTGCTGGCCGCTCTCGTTGCCGCCGACGTTGATACGGTCGGTGAGCACGCCGGGGGCGGCTTGCAGTACCGACCACGGGTCGCGGGAGGAAGGGATCTTCTCCAGCTCGGTTTGCGAGATCGTGACGCCCGTCGAGAGCCGGCGTTCGTCGAGCAACGGCGACTCGGCCGCGACGGTGATGCAGTCCTCGACCATCTCGCCGGAGGACACCCCAGCGTAGCTCTGTTGCCGGCTCTGTTGCCGCGGCGGGTTCACCGGCAATACTTTGCTCACCAGCTCGATGCCCGCGGGAGCGGTGGCCGTTTCGTCGACCGCCACCAGGCTGGTGAAGTCGGTCACCAGATGATGGCTGAGACCGAGCTCGGCGACGGCCCGCCGCACCTCGGCCGCATCAGCGCCCTCGAGGAGACTGTCCTTCAGCGCTGCAATCTTCTTGCGTGCCCACAGCTTGTCGATGCCGGCACCCTTGACCTCCGCAGCGGCGGGGAACGAGTCCTGCCAGGCGCTGCCGTCGCGCAGGCCGGAAACGGTCACCGGCCCGGCCTCGTTGCTCGAGCGGGCTGCAATCATCAGCGGCTCGCCCAGGTAGAGGTCGGGAACGCGCGCCGGCCAAGACTCTGCCGAGGGATCGCTCCACTGCACGTCGATCTGCTGCAGCATGGGCGATTCGAGCTTGGAGAACAGGGCGCCCATGACCGACGCAACCTTTCCACCGCTGTCGATCGCGGTGAACGAGCCCCGGCCGAGGGTCGCAAGGCGGCCCAGGAGCGCCGCGTTGGGCGACGATCCGATGGCGACCGGGAACAGCCGGCGGCGGCCAAGGTGCGTGTTGAGGAAGGCGAGGTCGTCCTTTTCGTCATAGATAATGCCGTCGGTGGCAAAGATCACCTGCGGCACAAGGCCTGGCGGAGGTTCCTTCTGGAAAGCGATCTTGAGCGCCGGCAGCAGATTGGTGCCGCCGTCGGCTTTGAGATCGCCGATGAAGCGGCGTGCCTGTTCCAGGGCCGACGGACTCGCCGGCACAGTCTCCGGAAAGACCGAAGAGGCGTCGGAGCTGAAGCGGATGACGTTGAACCAATCTCCAGGCTGGAGACGTGAGAGACCGAAGAGCAGCGCCTGGCGCGCCTGATCGATCGACGTGCCTTCCATCGAGCCCGAGGTATCGATGATGAAGATCGTCTCTCGCGGCAAGCGAAACGCCACGGCATCGCTTGAATCCGGCGGCATCACCATCAGCAACGAGTAGCGCTCGCCGCCCACCTCTTCGGAGTAGTAGACGGCCCGCGGCTCGCGGCCCACGGCCGGAGTCCATTCCAGGACCAGGTCCGAGTCGGCCGGCTCCACTCCCTTGGCGAGGTCCACGGCATAATGGAAACCTTTTCCCTGCTCGACGGTGATGGCATGGCTGGGGCTTTCCACCTTCGCCAGCGGCAATCCAGGAAAGAGCTCGGCGTGAAAAGCGAAGGGATTGATGGGGGGCGAGCCGGGCGTCAGCACCGGCGGTTGCACAACCGGTTTGGAGCGATCCTTGGCGTTGGGATGCCGCGCCACCACCATGGGAAAACGCAGGCTGAAGCGTCCCCGCTCCCAAGTCACCACCTGTTGCAGCTGGATCGTGACCTCGACCGTCTCTCCCGGGCCGACGTTGGCCACGGCGGTGGTGAACACATCGGCCGGCTGCTGCTCGACGAGGCTCGCTTTCACTCCCTGTTGCTTCGCGGCCTCGTAAGTTTGCCGTGCAGCTTCCTTCTCTTGAATCACGCCGCGAATGATGCGGTTTCCCACCTTCATCTGCAGCGAGTCGACCGCCGCGTCGGCTGGCAATGGAAAGATATAGATTCCTTCCACCCATTCGGAAGAAACGTTCTTGAAGATCTGGGTGACTTTTGCCCGGGCGATGATGCCGGTGACTTTCACCTCGACGGTGGACCCAAGAACCGGCGCCGGAATCGAGCTGTTCTTACCGCGGAAGAGCAATCCCTGCGGGCGGTCCGCTCCTGACGCCGCCATCGCCACGCTTCCGGCACTCAGGAAGAACAAACAAAGCGCTGCCATTCGAACGAAAATTGATCGCATTTGCCGACCTCCAAAATTAGGGGCCGTCCTCAGGCGGCGACGGGCCCGTGAAGCATTGCCTACCTGAATCGCAAGGCGGATGCCAAGTCAGCAGGATTTTGACAAATCGTTTACAGATGGGTGTTTGGAAAAGGGTTGGAACGCGCGGCGCAGCGGCGAATTCAAGGAGGTGAATCGAAAAAATCCAAATTTTTGCTCCACGCTGAAACCGGGTCCGAAAAGGAGTACTTTCTGTCCGGGAAAGAGGACGGAGGGGAAGGGACTGAGGCTTGGCGACCCGGGCCTTTCCCTTCGCCAGGGGATGATCCGTGCTCGACTCCAAGTCCTACTCGCGGAAAGGGAGCCGACAGTGCACGCGCTGGGAATCCTGTGGTAGACTTCGCATGTTATGGCGAACCTGACCTCAGATCGGCGAATCGCCTATCCGGCTCGAGACCTCGATCCCGTCCCGGGCTACGATCTTGTAATCTTGAAGAGAGGCGGAAGGAACGGATTCAAGATACGCGCTTTGCTTCGGCCTGGCGAACGGCTGAGGAAATCTCTGCTCGAACGGCGGTCCTCTCTTGTTGGCTACGCGGTCAAGCATGAAGAACGCCTCAGGCACAGATTCAGCCGGAGCTACAGGACAGGCGATCAGATCGGATCTTTCATCCTTGATTTTGCGATCGATTTCGAGGTCGCTGATCCCATATTGTTGGTTTTAAGCCTTGACAGCGATCCCCTGCGCCTCCTCGAAGAGAAGATCGATGCTCTGATCCGCTCTGCGATTCCGAGAGAGACTGCGCCGAGCTTCGGTGAGGAGATCTGCACTTTGCTTGAAAGCCGCCTTGCCGATATTCGCAGCTTTGCTTCAGCCTTTGGACTCAAGGTCAGGAATGTTTCCCCCTTGCCCTTGCAGGAGGTGAGGAACGCCGTGAATGTGAACCGGGAGCTCCGGGGCCAGGGGACTACGGAGCTCGCATTCCAGGACGAGCGATTGGATATTCGAGATTTGCGGGGTGCTGGTGGTATTCGGCCCGATTATGACTACAAGGCGCTGCGAACCGAAGATCCCCACCGGTCATGATCCTGGTAGACACGTCGGTTTGGATCGATTACTTCAACGGCAGCCAAACAGAGGGGGTCGGCAAGCTTGTCCAAGCCCTCGACGAAAGACAGCTCTGCGGTCTCTCCAGCGTCATCTATCAGGAGATCCTCCAAGGCGCTGATTCCGAGGTCAGCTTCGCGCGGTTCGGCAAGTATCTGAGCTCCCAAACCTTCTTTCACCCTGCTCACCCGTTGCAGAGCTTTGCGGACGCAGCCCAGATCTATCTGCGCTGTCGCCGAGCTGGTTATACGATCCGCAGCACGATCGACTGCCTGATTGCGCAGATCGCGATCGAAAACGAGCTCTGGATCCTCCACAACGATAAAGACTTCGACCACATTGCGGCGGTCATTCCGGAGCTCCGTATCCTCTGACCTCTTTCAGGATCTACCCCGCGCTTCTCGAATCATCTCTTCCAGACTATCCAATCCCCGCCGGACCTCCTCCATATCGGGTCCGAACGACAGGCGGACGTGCTGGTGGAAACGTGACAGGCGCTGAGCGCGCCGGCGGCCGGGATTGACGTCGAAAAAGAGACCGGGAACGCAGATGACCTTGTGTTCCAGGGCGGCGCGGAAGAAGGCCATGCCGTCCGAGAGCGGCTCGGGTAGATCGCGCACCGAGACGAAGGCGTAGAAGGTGCCGGCGGGCTCGGGGTAGATCCGCATCCCCATCTCGTGAACACGGCGCAGCATCAGCTCCCGCTTGGGCAGGAAAGTCTCGCGGATCGCCCGCGCCTCGGCCAGCACCATCTCCGGCTCCATCAGCTCGACGGCCGCCCGCTGCTGCGGCCGCGAGCCGCCGCCGTCGAGAAAGGAGCCGGCGCTCTCGATGGTCTCGATGACCGAGCGCGGACCAAGCGTCCAGGTGACCCGCCAGCCGGGGTAACGCCAGTTCTTGGTGAGACCGTCGACGATCACCACCGGATCGCGGTCCACGTCCTCCACGTAGCGCGCCGCGCTCACCATGGGGCCGGGCTCGCCCTCGCCAAAGCTCCACACGTAGTGGGAGTAGAACTCGTCGATCAACAGCGTGCAGTCGAGATCCCGCCCCACCGCCACCCAATCCGCGAGCTCGCCGCCCGAGACGACCTTGCCCATCGGGTTGCACGGATTCGAGAACAGGATCACCGCCAGCCCGCGGCCCAGCACCTCGCGGCGCAGGTCCTCGACGCCAAAGCTGTAGCCCTGCTCGCGGCGCAGCAGGATGGGAGTCGGCGACACCAGCCGAAAAATATCCAGCAGCTCTTCGTAGGCCGTGTAATCCGGCAGGAAGTGGCCGAGGTTCACCCGATCGAGACTGGCCACGACGCGCGTGAGGGCCGCCCGCCCGCCGCCCGAGATCGCCACGTTCTCCGCCGTGTACTGCGACGGCATGCCCTTGCGGTAGAGACGGTTGTAGAGCGCCGCCACAGCCTCCCGCAGCTCCCAGACGCCGGCCACGGGCGCGTAATAGTGATCGGCGGGATCGATGTCGATGGCCGTCACCCGCGGCGGCGCTCCGGGAAGCGGCCCCGTCTCCGGCTGCCCCTGCCCGAGGTTCGACCACTCGGGATTCCCCGTCTTGTAGCCGCGGGCCGTCGCCTCCTGGGTGACGTACACCACGCCCGTACGGGGAACGGACCGGAAGGCTTGAAAGGTCGAAGGGGCGGCGGTAGAGCTGGGCGTAGTCATGGCGGCGGAAGGGTAGCATGGAGCAGGCTGCCCCGAGGATCTCTATAATGGAGCCATGGAAGAAAGATCGGTCGACCGTTATCTTCGTACGCTACGAGCGCTTCTCCCGGAGCTTGGCAACAAATACCACGTCGCCACCTTGGAGGTCTTCGGGTCCTACGTGAGAGACGAGCAGAGCCCGAAGAGCGATCTCGACGTGCTGGTGACGTTCTCGAAGACGCCCGGCCTATTGGAATTCATCGGTCTGGAGAATCATCTCAGCGATCTGCTGGGCGTCAAAGTGGACCTGGTGATGAAGGCCGCGCTGAGGCCACGCATCGGTCAGCGAATCTTGGGCGAGGCGGTTCCTGTATGAGGTGCCATCCCCAACACCTGTAACACCCCCGCCAGATCCTCCGGCACCGGCGCCACGATCCGCAGCCGCTCGCCCGTCGCGGGGTGAGTGAATTCCAACGACACAGCGTGCAGAGCCAACCGGTGAAGTCCGAAGCGCTCGCGGAACAGCCGGTTGTGCTCGCCCTTGCCGTAGCGAACATCGCCGATCAGCGGATGGCTGATGTGCTTGAAATGCCGCCGGATCTGGTGCAGACGCCCGGTCAACGGTCGCGCCTCGACGAGGGCGTATCTCTCGAAGGCGGCGAGCCGGCGATATTCCGTCACCGCCGGCACGCGTGGGCCGTGGAGCGAGCGCGGGACCGGCGAATCGATCACTCCCGATTCCGGCGGAATGCCTCGCACCAACGCCCAATAACGCTTCTCGACGCCGCCTGACTCCCATTGCTCCTGCAACCGGCGCGCCGTTGCCGAGTCCAAAGCCAACAGCAGCGCGCCGCTCGTGGCCCGGTCTAACCGATGGACGGGGTATACGTGCCTGCCAAGAAGATTCCGGACGAGTTGGAGAACAACAATTTTCTCGCGTGACATCCCGCGGTGTACGGCGAGACCGGAAGGCTTGGCGACCACTACAAAAAGGTCGTCGCGAAACAGCAGGGGAATCTCCGGCGAGCTCACAGCCGGAGCTGCAACCGCCGGCGCTCCGGCGAGACGATCTCCTCGAAGCTGCGCTTTCCCTGGCCCGGCCACTCGCAGGTAAACTGATGCTTTCCGGGATCGAGGGCCTGCGTCAGCGGCGTGAAGCCGGCGTGGCGGCCGTCGATGGTGACGTGGCATCTCCCCGGCTCGCTGGTGATTTCCACCTGGATGCGCTCGGCTCCGGTGACCGCCGGCTGCGGTTCAGGAGTCCCGGCGTTCTGGGGCTCCTGAAGGACAGGCGGTGGCGTCGGCGCTGGGGAAGGGAACGTGACTCCGGGAGTGGGGGAGAGCCGTTGAGGCGGACGCGAAATCCCGAGTTTCCAATCCTGGGTCACGGCGAGGAACGCGGCCAACACGAGGAGTCCCGCCACACCGATCAACCCCAAAATCCATGGCAGAGCCCGGCGCCGCGTCGCTATCGGCGAAATCACCTCGGGCTTCGGCGAGCTGTCCTTGCTCGGCCCTGCCGTCCTTTCCGCCCCTTCAGCCAGGGCCGCCGCCAGCTCCTGGGCCAGCGCGCTACAGGTGGGATAGCGGTTCGCGGGATCTTTGGCCAGCGCCTTCGCGAACACGCGATCAACGGCCAAGGGAAGCGCGGGGTTGATCGCTGACGGCCGCTCGTGCTCGGTGTGGACGATCTTGTAAAGCATGGAGTGAGCATCGCCGCTATCGAAAGGCAGGCGGCCGGTGAGCATCTGATAGAGGAGGACGCCGAGAGAAAACTGATCCGAGCGACCGTCGAGCGTCTCGCCCCGGATCTGCTCGGGCGACATGTAGGCCGGTGTACCGAGGGCGATTCCCGTCTGCGTCACGTCGAGCGCGACGAGCTTCGCGATCCCGAAGTCGGTGATCTTCACCTCTCCTTCTTCGGAAAGAAGGATGTTCCCTGGCTTGACGTCGCGGTGCACGATGCCCCGCCGGTGGGCGTAGTCGAGCCCTGAGGCGATCTGTCCCGCGAGCGCCGCGACCTCAAGGCTGGTGAGCGGCGGCCCGGCCTTCAGCCGCTCGTCGAGACTGATGCCAGGCACGTACTCCAGGGCGATGCAGTAGGAGTCCTCGGTTTCGAAGGCGTCGTATACGGTGGCGATGTTGGGATGCGAGAGGCGCCCCGCGGCCCGCAGCTCCACTTCGAAGCGGACCCGCGCCTCCGCCAGCACCGTCGCGCTGACGCCCCGTTCGATGCGGATCTCCTTGATCGCCACTTGCCGGCCGATCTTCCGGTCCTCGGCCATATACACCGAGCCCATGCCGCCGCGGCCCAGGAGACGGACGGCCTCGAAGCGGCCGAGCCGCCGCGGACCGCCGGCTACGGATCGGTCGACGCGGGTGTCTTCGGACTCGGAGCTCATGAGGTGCGAAGCAGTCTAGCGCACACCGTGAGCGGGCATGGTCGCCAAGCATTCCGATGAAAGGCAACGGTTCCGGTTACAATCTCCAGCGAATGGCAGACACACGCACCGAAGCCTCGACCGCCGGGCTGTCGGGGACTTTCGACTCGCGAGGCTGGCAAGGAGAGGGGAGGCCCTCGGGAACGGTCCTCGCGCTGACCGTCCTGTTCCATCCCGACGTCCGGCGAGTCGGCGAATGGACCGCCCTGAGCGAGCTCCTCCTGGGACGGGAGGCCCAGCTCTCTCGCAACTATCCCGATTTCATCTCTCCGGACCGGCTGCCCGGGGGACCGCTCGCCGACCGTTACATCAGCCGCCAACCCGTCATCCTTCAACCCGCTCCCGGCAAGGCGGTCGTCCTTTCGCTGGGCGAGAGCCGGACGCGCGTCGAAGCCGACGGCTTGCCCGTTCTGCAATCTCGCGAGCTGTCGGCGGCCGAGCTGGAGCGGGGCGTGATCGTCGAGCTGGCCGGCCGCGTCGTCCTGCTGCTGCACTGGCTCTCGCAGAGCCCGCTGACCGAGGCCGCCGGCCGTCTCGGCCTGGTGGGCGAGAGCGAGCGGCTGGCCCGCGTGCGGGCGGACGTCCGCCGCGTCGCCGACCTCGACGTGCCGGTGATGCTGCGGGGCGAGACCGGCACGGGCAAGGAGCTGGTGGCCCGGGCCATCCACGACTCCGGTCCCCGCCGTTCCGGACCTTTCGTCGCCATCAACCTGGGAGCGATCCAGACCTCCCTGGTCGCCTCCGAGCTGTTCGGCGCCGTCAAGGGCGCCTTCACCGGCTCCGTTCAGAATCAGGAGGGCTACTTCCGCCGCGCCCATGGCGGCACCCTCTTGCTGGACGAGGTGGGCGAGGCGCCGCCCGAGGTCCAGGTGATGCTGTTGCGCGCCCTGGAGACGAAGGAGATCCATCCGGTGGGCAGCCAGACGCCCCAGCGCGTCGACGTGCGCGTCCTCGCGGCCACC
>DATIOS010000281.1:0-5099 GCA_035472915.1 Thermoanaerobaculia bacterium | reverse complement strand
AGACCGGCTGTAGTAATGATAGTAGTGATTGTACGCGTCAATCAACTCCCCCAGGTATTGAGGGGAGATCGCCTTCTCCACCGGCCGCGCGCGCTTGCGAATGCGCTCCATGCAGGTGTCGACGTCGGCCACCAGGTGGATGACGAGATCGGGGACCGGCACCTGGGGCTCCAGCAGGGCGTAGAGCTTGTCGAACAGCATCAACTCGTCGTCCGAAAGGTTCAGGTAGGCGAAGATGCGGTTCTTCCAGAAGGTGTAGTCCGCCACCAGAACGCGGTCGAAGAGCCCGCGCTGGCCGATGTCCTGCTGCTGCTTGTAGCGCGAGAGAAGGAAGTAGAGCTCGGTCTGGAAGGCGGCGCCCGGGCGGTCCTTGTAGAAGTCTCCGAGGAAGGGGTTGTCCACGTCCTCGAGGATCTTGACGCCCTCGAACCGGCGGGTCAGCAGCTCCACCAAGGTGGTCTTGCCGACGCCGATGGGGCCGTCGACCGCAAGATAGTGGAAACCGAGCGCCTCGGGCTTCAAGAGGCCAGGGCCGCGACCGGGTTGTACAGCGTGTCGCGCTCGACCGGCACGAAGCCCGCCTCACGCACGATCCGCTCCAGCTCCGGGCGGCTGAGCTGCTGCGAGGTGCCGGCGCCGGCCATGTGGTAGATCTTCTCCTCCACGATGGTGCCGTCCATGTCGTCGGCGCCGAAGCGCAGCGCCACCTGGGCCAGCTTGGGGGTGATCATCACCCAGTAGGCCTTGATGTGGGGGATGTTGTCCAGCACCAGCCGCGAGGTGGCGATGTGCTGCAGGTCGCTGTCGCCCGTGGTGTGGTACTTGAGCCCCATGTAGTTGTTCTCGGGGTGGTAGGCGAGCGGAATGAAGGCGTTGAAGCCGCCCGTCTCGTCCTGCAGCTCGCGCAGCCGCAGCAGGTGATCCACCTTGTGCTCCGGCTGCTCGACGTGACCGTAGAGCATGGTGCAGTTGCTCTTGATCCCCATCTTGTGGGCGATGCGGTGGACCTCGATCCACTCGTCCGCGTCGAGCTTGCCGTCGCAGATGATCTCCCGCACGTCCGGATGGAAGATCTCGGCGCCGCCGCCGGGCAGCGAGCCCAGACCCGCGTCCCGCAACCGGCGCAGCACCTCCTCGAAGGAGAGCTTCTCGCGCTTGGCGAACCAGCCGATCTCGATGGCGGTGAAGGCCTTGAGGTGGGCGTTAGGAAAGCGCTCCTTCAAGCCGCGCAGCATCTCCTCGTACCAGGACATCGGCAGATCCGGATGGAGGCCGCCGACGATGTGGAACTCTGTGACGCTGTTGCCCCCCTGGTCCGCGGCGTGGGCGTACACCTGGTCGTGGGTCATCTCCCAGGCGTGGGACTCGCCCGGCAACGCCGCGAAGCTGCAGAACTTGCAGTTGTAGGTGTAGACGCAGACGTTGGTGGGGTTGATGTGCCGGTTGACGTTGAAATACGTGACGTTGCCGTTGATCCTCCGGCGGACGGTGTCCGCCAGCTTGCCCAGGTGGAGGAGGTGCGGCGTCGACAGGCACGTCAGGGCGTCGGCGGCGTCCAGGCGGATGCCGTCGCGCACCTTGACGGCGATCTCGCGCAACTGCGCGGGAAAGATCTCGGGTCGAATCGGTGAAATCTCGGTGCTCACGAGAGGAGTATATCAAGCGCCGTCGCGGCGAAGAGCCAGACCGACAGCGCGCCGTTGGCGTTGAAGAAGGCGGCGTTCAGCCGCGAGAGGTCGCCCGGCCGCACCACCCAGTGCTGGTAGATCAGGAGCAGCAGGCAACCGGCCCATCCCACCCAGTACCAGCGGCCCAGGCCCGGCGGGTAGATCCGGGGGAGGAGGGCCAGAAGGATGAGCGTGCAGGCGTGGAGGGTGGCCGAGATCTGGAGCGCGCCCACCACCCCGAAGCGGGCAGGAATGGAGAACAGGCCCGAGCCGCGGTCAAACTCGACGTCCTGAAGCGCGTAGAGGACGTCGAACCCCGCCACCCAGGTCAAGACCACGCCGGCGAGGATCAGCGGCGTGGCCTTCACGTCGCCGCGCACGGCGATCCACGCCCCCAGGGGCGCTCCCGCCAGGGAGAGGCCGAGGACCAGGTGCGACGCCCAGGTGAACCTCTTCGTGTAGGAGTAGAGGAAGAGGATGAAGAGGGCGACGGGCGACAAGGCCAGAGCCAGCGGGTTGAGTTGCCAGGCCGCAACGACCAACAGGGCGGCGCTCACCGCCACGAAGACCGTCACGGCGGCGGGCGTCACCAGGCCGGCCGGCAGCGCGCGCCTGGCCGTGCGCGGATTGGCAGCGTCGATCTTCCGGTCCACCAGGCGGTTGAAGCCCATGGCGGCGCTCCGCGCTCCCACCATGGCCACCACGATCCAGAGGACCGTTCGCCAGGATGGCCAGCCCTCGGCGGCGAGGAGCATGCCCAGGAAGGCGAACGGCAGGGCGAACAGCGTGTGCTCGAACTTGATCATTTCGAGCACGGTCCTGATCTGGTGGATGAAGCTTTTCGCTGTCATATGCCAAGCTCTTTACTTGCAGAGGTTTGAGCCCCTTGCCGGTCACCTCATCGGCGTATCTCACGAAGCGATTGATAGGGGCTGCGAAAACCGCGATGCACCATCTCGGCCAGGAGGTTGTCTGCCTCTTCCAGGCTGAGGATCTGCTTCAAGACCAAGCGATCGAGAACTCCCAGGGAGCCAGAGATCTCAAGGCCGAGGGAACGACCGAGTGTTCTGGCCTCCCAATCATCGGAGAGCATGAGGGATTGGCGAGAAACAGCTATCGCAATGCAGGCAGATTCTCCGGGCCCCAGATCCCGGCCGAGCTCGTCGGCTTGAGCCTGCTCTCGCTCCGTCAAATCGACGATCGCGAGCCAAGACCAATCGCAAGCAGGAACCAGCCCCCGGCGGACGCCCAGATCCAACTCGTTCCAGACCTGGACCGGAGCCGCGAGATCTGGGTACGCCGACCTCAGGAGGTCGGGTCGCCGGACCTGAGCAAAGTTGCTCAGGACCGTCGTGTCTGCGAGGGATGACATGCGATGACTTGGAGCTCTTCAGGCATGCCGACGTGCGGCGGCAATTTCGGCCTGCGCATCCTCGATGGAGCGGGCTCCGCGACGAAGAGGAACTCCCAGGCGCTGGAAACTCTCCTCGAGCTCAAAGCGGGAGAGCTGGAGCAACTCGGCCGCCTTCCCGAGATTGATCTTCTCGGCGAGGTAATCGCGTAGGACCCGGGCTTCCAGCAGACCTCCGTTGACATCTTCGCCCGTGGCGCAAACGGCGAGAGCCCGCAGAAGCCGGTAGTCGAGCGCATCCAGAAGGACGATACGCTCCTCCCCTCCGCTCGCAACGACGGCAAGCTCTCCCTCCTCGACCCGATCCAGGATCTCTCGGGTCCTCTGGGACAGGTCGGAAGGGGAGATGATGGTTCGCGTCATTGGAGCGCCTCCTCGCGAGGGTACCCTACATCACCCTGGCGACTCAAGGAGCCGCACGGCGATCGTAGCGGCGCTCATCACGACCAGCGCGCTGACGAGGAAGACCGCGCGCAAGCCTGCCCCGCTGGCCACCAGGCCCGGCGCAGGGTGGCGACTCCGAGCGCCAGGTCGAGAAACGCGGTGTAGGCGCCGGACCGCGTGTACCGGTGAGACCCGGCTTACCGCGAATGGACGTCCAGGAGCTTGAACGGCTGGACGCCGAGACTCTCGATCTCGACGGTGCTGCCGGTCAAAGTGACCTTGGCGGCGGCGATGAGCTTGCCCTCTCCCTTGCCGCTGGCGTCGAGGTGAATCTCGATGTAGCTGAAGGGGTAATCCACCGAGCGGAGGTTGTTGGCCGCTTCGCGAAAGGAAATCGGCCGGTCGATCATGAGGCGGATCACACGGCCGCCGTCGGCCTCCGGCTTCGAGCGGGCCACCGCGATTGGGTAGCCAAGGCCGCCTTGGACGCGGATGTACCCCGCTTCAAGGTCCCAAAGCGCGTCCCGCAGGGCGTCCGGGCCCTTTTCGGCGAGGATTCCCTTCAGGTTTGCGACTTCCTGGTCGGACGAATAGTGGTCGATGTGGATCACCACCGGGGCCGTGCTGCCCCCTTCCATGTTGGCGATAGTGCCGACGAACTGGTCAGTATGCGATTGCGCTTGAAGGGCGCCCGAGACGAGCAATGCCACGGCGAACAACGCCGTCTTGAAGTTTTGAATTTTCATCATGAGTCTCCCTGGGGTGGAGTCTTTCCCCACCCCCCCTCAAGAATCATGCAATTCGTGAGCCGAAAAGAGGGAGAGCGAGCCGCTTCAAGCTCCCCAGCGCAGCCCTGGATCTCCCGTCTCGGGAATTCCGAGACGGTCCAGGAGGCGGAGGGCATAGTGGTCGAGGAAGCGGCCGAGATCCTCGCCGCCGATGTAGAAGGCGGGGACGGGGGGCAGAATCACCGCTCCCGAAAGGATCAGGCGGCGCATGTTCTCGATGTGGACCAGACTATAGGGAGTCTCGCGGAACCCGAGGACCAGGGGCCAGCGCTCCTTCAGGGCCACGGCACCGGCGCGGTGAACGAGGGTGCGAGCCGAGCCTGTGGCGAGGGCTCCGAGGGTGCCGGAGCTGCACGGCAGGACGGCGGTGCCGGTGAGGCGGTAGGATCCTGAAGCAATCGGCGCGTCGAGCTCGCCGTCGCGGTGGATTACGACCTTGCTCCGCGCTCCCGAGTCCGTGATCGCCGCCGCTACGAGGTCTGCAGCCCCCGTCTTCTCCTCCCCGAGCTCATGGCGGAGGACCTGGCTCGCCCCCGCCGACACCACCAGGTGAATGCGTTCGATCTCCGGATGAGCAGCCAGCCGGCCCAGCACGTGCCGTGGCAACAGCATGCCGGAAGCACCGGTGACGAGGAGGGCGAGGCGGTGGGGCATGAGCGATCCTATTACGGGATGATTCGAAGCCTGGCGCGGCGGGCGGCACTTCCGATTTGGTTCCAGACCCTTGGATGAGAGATGTGGTAGTTGGCGATGAGCTCGAGTGATCCCATGCCGGCACGGTCGTTCAGAACGACGCAAATTGAGCCGGCTTGCCTGCCTCGCCAGCGAAGCCCGCGAGCGGAGGGATAC
>DATIOS010000280.1:0-4111 GCA_035472915.1 Thermoanaerobaculia bacterium | reverse complement strand
TCCTGCTCGGCCTCGGCACCATCGCGGTGGCCTCCACCGGCGATCTCAAATTGTGGGCGGCCATGGGAACCCACCTGGAGCGAGACGTCCGCTACGTCAACATCAACGCCGCCAACCATCCTCTAGCCATCCAGTATCCGGCCTGCCAGCCGCGCGTCGATCCCTCGTCCGAGGCCTGGATCGCCAACCTGAAGGCGCAACGCATCCGCTGGATCCACCTCTCCAGCTTCCCGGGCTTTGGCTTTCCCCTGGAGCGCCGGTGGGTGGATGCAGACCCCCGGCACTTCGCGCTGCGGTATCGGGACGACCTGAACCTGATCTACGAGTTCTCGCCCGACGGAGCCGGCGACTCAACCTCCCAGCCGCCCACGTAGCCTCAGAGCCGCCGGGTTGCCGGGGTCCAGCTCCAACAACCGCCGGTTGAGCTCCCTGGCCCCCGCGAGGTCTCCGCGGCGAGCTCGCAGCAGAGTCTGATTCTGCAACGCCGGCAGGTTCTGGGGATTCAGTGTCAGCGCACGATCGAGGTGGGCCTCGGCCTGCGCGAGGTTGCCCATCGCGAGGTAGACACCTCCCTGATTGCTCTCGGCGTCATCGGACCGGGGCTCGAGCGCCGCGGCGCGCTGGTAGAAGCGGAGAGCCGTGGCCCAGTCTCCCTTCCGGGCGGCCAGGTTGCCCAGATTGAGGCAGGCCAGGAAGTCCTTCGGATTCAGCACGAACGCCGCCTTGTAGTGCTCCCGGGCCTCGTCCGGCCGCCTCTGTTCCTCAAAGAGCCGGCCGAGGTTGTACTCCACAAGATCCCTGCGGGGCTCGTAGCCCATGGCGTGGGGAAGGATCAGAGCCGCCAAGGCGACCGCCGCGAGCCCCGCCGTCCGCTTCCGGTTCCCTGCCCGCCAAGCGTCGGCCGCGCTGGCGAGCGTCACGCCGCCGAGCGTCAGGAGAGCGGGCACGACCGGCAGCCGGTAGCGGGAGAAGAGAAAAAAGACGATCGTCGAGAGTGTCCATCCAAGGATGAAGAGAAGAACTGGGAAGAAAGATCGGAGCCGCCCGCGGGCCAGGACGAGCCCGGCCAGAGCCAGGAGGACCGCTCCCCCAAACTCCAGCAGCGGCAGCCGGAGGACGGGTGAGAGCGTCTTCACATAGTAGTAGTCCACCGCGTCCGGCCATTCGTACCAGCTCCAGAACATGCCGAGCTTGCGCAGCTGGAGACGCACGAACGCCCCCGGCGCCTGGCGCACCCACTGGAGCGACCGGCCCAGCCAGTAGCGGGAGACCTCGCCGGCTGTGAGCCGCCGTCCCGCGGCCTGCTCGGCGAGGCGCACCGGCTCCCGCCGCTCCAGTGCCGGGATCTGTTTGCCGGGAACGATCGGCTGATAGGTGCCGTCCGCCTGCGGGTTGTTGCCGATGTAGAAGTTCACCCCACCCTGCGACGTAGTGGGGAGAAAGCTCCCCCCCACGAGCCCGTTGCGCAGAGCCACGGGAAGGAGAACGAGGACGAGCCCCGCGATCAGCGCTCCGCTCCGCCGGAGAAAGGCCGGCGCCTTCCCTTCACGAGTCCACGCCAGGGGAAGCAGGAACGGGACGAGGAGAAGCGCATTCTCCCGGAGCAGTGCGAGAGTCCCCAGCAGCACGCCGGCGGCCAGCCAGCGGCCCGTTCCCGGCCGCGCCCTCGCCGCGGCCAGCGCCCAGAGAAGGAAGGAGGTGACCGCCACCGCGGGCGACTCCTTGAGGATCTGGGCGTCGTAAAACAGAAAGGGCCCGTAGACCGCCGCCAGCAGCGCCGCCCCCATTCCCACGTCCTCGCCCGCCATCTCGCGCCCGGCCCGATACAAGGCGAAGCATCCTGCCACCGCCAGGAGAATCTGGGCCAGATAGACCGCGTCGAGGCTATGTCCGAACACGGCGTAGAGAATGGCCAGGAGATAGGGATAGAGGGGCGCCTGGAAGAAGACCTGAGAGCCCAGCCAATCCCCGGCCGCGATCTCTTGTGCCCAGCGGTCGTACTCCTGACTGTCCATGGCGAGCCAGGCGAAAAACGGCTGGTGTCGCACCGCCCACCAGTGCGCAAGCCGCAGACCGAGGGCCAGCGTCAGGATGGAGCCGAGCGCGAAGATGTGCCGTCGGGAGGACCGCTGGGGTTCCATGGACGAGCTACTTTGGCACAAATGGGCCGTGCTACCATTTGTCTCCAACCTAAGTCTTTGGAGCGGCAGCCACCATGGCGACGATTGAATTCACTGGTAACTACGACGATCTTTCGACCGACCGCGGCTATCAGTTCAAGTTCTACTGCGAGAAGTGCGGCAACGGTTATATGTCGACCTTCCAGAGCTCGAAGATGGGTATGGCCGCTTCGGCCGCCCAGGTGGCCGGCAATCTCTTCGGCGGGATCTTCGGCCGGGTCTCCGAGACCGCCTACGAGATCCAGCGCGCCGTCGGCGGCCCCGCCCACGACGCCGCCTTGAAGGATGCCGTGACGGAGATCCGTCCCCTCTTCAAGCAGTGCACACGCTGCGGACGCTGGGTCTGCGGGCCGGTGTGCTTCAACGAGAAGGCCGGGCTCTGCGAGTACTGCGCACCCGACATGGACGAGGAGATCGCCTCCGCCCAAGCCGAGGCCGCCAAGCAACAGGCCTACTCGAAAGCGCAGGAGGTGGACTGGATGAAAGGCCGAGACCTCGGCCAGGTCACCGGCACCACCTGCAAGTCCTGCGGCGCCAAGCTCGCCGGAGGCGCCAAGTTCTGTCCCGAGTGCGGCACCTCCACCGTGGCCAAGAAGACCTGCGGCAGCTGCGGCGTCGAGATCGAGGGCAATCCCCGGTTCTGTCCCGAGTGCGGGCAAAAGGTCGCGTAGGGGAATCTTGAGGTCACAGACTGTGACCTCAAGATCTTCCGGAAGCCCCCCGCCGCCTCAGCCACCGCGCGAGGAACGGCACCGCCAACAGCCCCAAACCCACGGCAAACCACAGCGTTGCGCCTCGGGTAACGAGCGTCACCGAGCTGGCGTCCGCCGTGTCAAGCCCCTGCCCGTGGAGGAGCGCGGCGAGGGCTCCCTCGGCGGCGCCCAGGCCGCCGGGGAGCATCGAGAGGGCGCCCAGGAAGGTCGAGCCCGTGTAGTTGAAGATCGAGAGGAGCAGCCCGGCCTTCGGCGCGTACTGGCGCACCACCAGGAAGAAGCCCATCCCCTCCGCTCCCCACGCCATCACCGACAGCGCCAGTGCGAAGAGCAGCAAACCCGGCGAGAGAAGGGAGCGCAGCCGGCCGTAGACCTCTTCCAGGTGGGGCACCCGCGGACCCACGACCGGCAGCTTCGCCAGGATGCGGAAAAGCAGCGTCGCCACCGTCCGCCAGGTGAGCACGACGACCGCGGCGGCTACCGCGGCGAGGCCGGCCGCCGCGATCCAGGTCCCTCCCGGGAAGGGAAGCGATCCCAGAGCGATCAGCAGCAATACCCCCAAGAGATCTGTGACCCTCTCGGCCAGCACCGCCGGCACCACCTGCAACGCCGGACCGCCCCCGAGCTCCCGCACCAGCCAGGCCTTGCCCAACTCCCCCGCTTTGCCCGGCGTCACCGACAAAAGGAATCCCACCAGGAAGACACCCAAGCTCCGGCCCCGCGACAGGCGCACCTCCAATCGGCGGAGGTACACCTCCCAGCGCACGAAGCGCAGGGCGTAATTCACGAGGGATAGGGCGAGCACGGGGATCAGCAGCCGGACGTCGAAGCTCCGGAGGCTTCGGGCCAGCTCGGCGGGTTTCGCCGATATCACCAGTCCGACGATGACGAGCAACCCCAGGCCGAGGGGCACCAGCAACCGGCGGCCGAGCCGCTCCAGGCCCGTGCCGCTCGATTCCGTCTCGACGGCGCTCAGGCCGCTTTCTCTTCTTCCCGCACCGCCTCGGGATACTGCTCGAAGAGGCGCATCCACTTGCTGGTCTGCTTGTAGTGGTCGATGCGGCGCTTGCCCACCGTGGGGTACCACGCGAAGTCGTGGTAGAAGTACGAGCCGAAGACGAAGAAGTAGACCAGCGGCGTGCGGAAGAAAAGCTTCTGCAGGCCCTTGAGCGGCCCGAACCACACCAGGTCGCCGAAGCGGGAGACCGCGTTGTCCCC
>DATIOS010000279.1:0-12691 GCA_035472915.1 Thermoanaerobaculia bacterium | reverse complement strand
GCCGGCTCGGCGCGGCGGGCCGCCGTAGGCCAGCGTGTACTGCCCGGCCTCTTCGGCCTCGAACAGGACGGTCTGCACCGTCAGCTCGACACCATAGCTCGCGAGGCGCGGCGCCGCTCCGGGAGCGCTGTAGAGCTCGAGCCGGAGGAGACTGCCGGCGAGCGGGTCGGCGCCCCCGGCCAGCACGTGGCGCATCCGGCCGCCGGCCGCCGGCGTTGGTTGCGATGACCGCGGCGGTTGCGATGGCTGCCAAACGCCTTCCGCGAGACTCTGCCAGCGCCCTTCGCGGGGTGCGTCCAACCGGTACCCGACGCTCCCTTTCTCCTCCACCTCCACGGTCAGCCGCCTCACGACCTGGCCGGCGGCCGGCAACGGGAGAGTGCAAAAAATAGCGCCGGGTGGGCCTGGATCGCAGTCGGCATTGCGGGTGGCGATCGCCAAGGTGGGACCGGTGACCGATTCGACCTCGGCCGCTTCAATCTTCGGCGCGCCCGACTCAGGCGGCCAGTGGAGGCGCAACCAGCGGTCGCCGGTGACCGGATAGGAAATCGAGATCGAGCTCTCGCTGGCCTCGGCCCGGAAGGGCGCCAAAGAGGTCAAAGGCTGCCAGTGAGCACCGTCCGGGCTGCTTTCGAGCTGATCTGGAGGCGCGATGCTGGGGCGAATAGTCTGCAGGAAGAGCCGCTCGTGGGGAATCGTGTTGGCTCCCAGGTCGAGAAGCAGCGACCATCCCGCCCCCGCCGTCCCGCCGCCCCGCTCCACCGTCGAAGACTTCACCGGCCTTCGCTCGGTGCGGGCCGCCGTCGTCTCGATGCGTACCGGAGCTTCGCCCCCTGAGGGCGAGAGGATGTGGAGGTCCATCCCTCCCGGCGCCAGGTGCTGAATGGCCGCGAGATCGAGGGGCACCCGCACCCAACCGGCCTCCGGCACCATGACCTCGCGAGTGTAGTGGTAGCCCTCGACGGCGGCGTGAGCCCTGCCTGTGACCAGGAAGGCCAGCAGGCACAACGCGGTAGCCTTCAGCCGAGTCCCCCGCCGCCGGCGGTAGCGCAGGAACAGGCGATAGAACAGGCCGGGAAAAAGGATGACGACGAGGAGCAGCAGGACCGCGAGCTCCGTGCATCCCATGAGTTGGACTTTATATCGGGGGAGAAGGCGCGAACCGCGCCTAAGAAGTATAGATCCCCCGCCGGAGGACCTGCCAGACCGGAGAGATGGGGCCTCCAACCGAGAAACAGATCTCCAGTCTAGCACGGCCTCGGAACCGGGAATAGCCCCAACTTATTCCTAAGCGGATGCGAGCTTCCGAACACTCCCTACGCGGATTGGTGGCGATGATCGTCCACCAGCTTCTCCACTACCGAGGGATCCGCCAAGGTGGTGATGTCTCCCAGCTCCTCGTATTCGCCGGCGGCGATCTTGCGCAGGATGCGGCGCATGATCTTGCCCGATCGCGTTTTGGGCAGTCCGGTGACGATCTGGATGCGGTCCGGGGTCGCGATGGAGCCGATGGCGTGCCGCACCTGCTGCTTGAGCATGCCGATGAGCTCGTCCGGATCGGTTTTCTCGTACTCCGGGGTCGGGTGGACGTAGGCGTAGATTCCCGTGCCCTTGATGTCGTGGGGGAAGCCCACCACCGCCGCCTCGCCCACGGCGTCGTGGGCCACCAGGGCGCTTTCGACCTCCGCCGTGCCCAGCCGGTGGCCAGAGACGTTCAACACGTCGTCCACGCGGCCGGTGATCCAGTAGTAGCCGTCCTCGTCCCGGCGGCAGCCGTCGCCGGTGAAGTAGAGACCGGGATACTGCGAGAAATACGTTTGGCGGAAACGGCGGTGATCGCCATACAGCGTCCGCGCCTGCCCCGGCCAAGTGCCGCGTAGGCACAGATTGCCGGAGACGCCATTGCCCTGCAACTCCGTGCCGTTCTCGTCCACCAGCACCGGCTGGACGCCAAAGAAAGGCAGGGTGGCCGAGCCCGGCTTCACGGGAGTGGCTCCCGGCAACGGCGTGATGAGGATGCCGCCTGTCTCCGTCTGCCACCAGGTATCCACCACGGCGCACCGTCCCTCGCCCACCACGTCGTGGTACCACATCCAGACTTCGGGGTTGATGGGCTCACCGACCGATCCCAGGATGCGTAAGGAAGTCCGCTTGTAGCGTTTCACGAAGTCATCGCCAGCGCGGGCGATGGCGCGGATGGCCGTGGGAGCGGTATAGAAGATATTGATCCCCAGGTCGTCCACCATGCGCCAATACCGCCCCGAGTCCGGATAGGTCGGAATGGACTCGAACATCACCGTCGTGGCGCCATTGGCGAGGGGACCATAAAGGATGTAGCTGTGCCCCGTGACCCAGCCGATGTCCGCGGCGCAGCAGTAGATATCGCCCGGGTGGTAGTCGAAGACCAGCTTGTGGGTGAGAGCGGCGTAGACCAGGTAGCCGCCGGTGGTGTGGAGCACGCCCTTCGGTTTGCCCGTCGAACCGGAGGTATAGAGGATGAAGAGAGGGTCCTCCGACGCCATCCATTCGACTGGACAGGTAGAGCGCTGCTTGCCGGTCTCCTCCTCCAGCCAGAAGTCCCGGCCCTGCCGCATGGGAACCTCCTTGTCCGTGCGGTGGACCACGAACACCTTCTCGACCACGGACAGGCCCTCGACGGCGGTATCGACGGTCTGCTTCAAGGGAATGCGCCGGCCGCCCCGCAGGCCCTCGTTGGCGGTGAAGACCACCTTGCAGCCGGCGTCCAGAATGCGGTCGCGGAGCGATTCGGCCGAGAAACCGGCGAAGACCACCGAGTGGACGGCGCCGATGCGGGCGCAGGCGAGCATGCTGTAAGCCAGCTCGGGGATCATGGGCAGGTAGATGCACACCCGGTCGCCCTTGCGCACGCCGTGGGAGAGAAGGACGTTGGCGATGCGGGCGACGTTGTGCTTGATCTCGCGGTAGGTGATGTACCGGTAGTCGCCGGGCTCGTCGCCGGCCCAGATGATGGCCGTCTGCTCGCCCTTGGTAGCCAGGTGGCGGTCCACGCAGTTGTAGCAGGCATTCAGGCGCCCGCCGGAAAACCAGGCGAAGTCGACCTCGTCGAAGTCCACGTCGACGACGTTGCGCGGCGGGTAGTACCAGTCGACGATGCCGGACATCTCGCGCCAGAACTCGTCCGGCTGCTCGACGGACCGGCGGTACATCTGCTGGTACTCCGCAAGGCTCTTGATGTGGGCGCGCTCGGCGATGTGGGGCTTGACGGGGATCATGGCTTCGCTCCTCCGGAAAGGTCGGATCGGGAGACGGCAACTCCTCGGGCGGCGAAAATTCTATACCGGGAGCGTTGCCGTAGCGGCGAAGCCCTCATCACCCCGGCCCTCTTCTCCCAGCCTCCCCCCCACCGGCCGGGAGAAGAGGGAGAACAGCCAAGAGCAACTCCGCCTTTGTATGACTTCCGGCTCCCCTCTCTCCCGGCCGGTGGGGGGGAGGCTGGGAGAGAGGGGCTGGGGGAGTGAGGGCTCGAAGCGGCGGACAGAGGTCCGTTCAAGAGGTCAGTCGGCGTCACTCTCCGAGCTGAAGTGCCCTAGGCCTTCTCGCCGAACGGTGAATCCGGGAGCCGAAGGGTCCAGGGCCGCCCCTTGTCCAGCGCGTCCAGCTGGAGGAACAGCGCGCCGATGCCGGCGGCGCCCTGCATGTAGCCGGTCTGCGCGTAGACGTACTCCGGTTTGATGCGATGCTCGGCGTGGATCCACTTCAGGCCACCGCCCGCGGCCGGCGTCGCGCGATCGAGGAGGTTGCGGGCGACGCGTTGGCCGAAGCTCGTATAGGCGGCGTCACCGGTGAGCCTTCCGAGATCGAGGAAGAAGGCGGCGACTCTGGCGCGCTGACTCTAGAGCTGTGCCACCGTGTTCTTGTAGAACCCGTCGAGGATCTCCCGGTGGCGTTGCTCCACCACCTTGCGCTTGACGCTCATCTTCGGCGTCAGCTCGCCTGTCTCCTGTGAGAGGTCGTGATCGAGGAGGTGGAAATCCTTGATTCGCTCATAGGAGGCGAGCCCGGCGTTGACGGTGTCGAGAGCGTCGCGGATGAGCTTCTTCACCTCGGGGCGGGAGGCGAGGTCCGCGTAGTCCTTGTAGCCGAGGCCGTGCTCGTGAGCCCATTTGCCCGTCGTCTCCTCGTTGAGGGTGATGAAGGCGATGCAGAACGGGCGGCGGTCGCCCAACATCACGACCTGCGAGATGTAAGGGCAGCTCACCTTGAGCTGGTTCTCGATGTTTTGCGGCGCGATGTTCTTGCCGCCTGCCGTCACCAGGATGTCCTTCTTGCGGTCAGTGATGGTGAGAAATCCATCGGCGTCGAGCTGCCCCACGTCGCCGGTATGGAACCAGCCGTCGGGCTCCAGGGCCTCGGCCGTGGCTTCGGGGCGGTTGTAGTAGCCCTTCATGACGTGTCGCCCGCGGAGCAGGACCTCGCCGTCCTCGGCGATTTTGACCTCAGCCCCAGGGACCGCCGGGCCGACGGTCCCGAACTTGTAGCGCTCGGGGCGGTTGAAGCAGCTGCCGGCGGAGGTCTCGGTGAGGCCGTAGCCCTCCAGGATGAGGATGTCGCAGGCGTGGAAGAACTCGGCGATGGCGCGCGACAGCGGGGCGCCGCCGGAGATCAGGAAACGAAGCCGGCCGCCAAGGCGAGCTTTCAGCTTGGAGTAGACGAGCTTGTCGGCCAACCGGTGCTGGAAGGCGAGGAGGCCGGAGGGCTTTCCTCCCTGTTGGCGGAGTCTCGAAACCCGGCTCCCCACGCCCATGGCCCATTGGAAGATCTTGTACTTGAGCCCGCCGCCCTCGCGCGCGCCGGTGACCACGCGGTTGTAGACCTTCTCGAACACGCGGGGGACTCCCGCCATCACGGTCGGGTGGACGACGGCGAGATTGGGCACCAAGTCGTCGATGACACCGTCGATCGCGGTCGGCACGCCCATACGGAGGAACGCCACCTGCAGCACCTTGGCGAACGAGTGCGCGAGCGGCAGGAAAAGCAGCTGCTGGTCGGTGGGGCCGAGGATGTTCACCGCCGCGATGGCCTCCGCTTCGAAGAGCCAGTTGTCGTGAGTGAGTATCACTCCCTTGGGTTTGCCGGTGGTGCCCGAGGTATAGATGAGAGTGGCGATGTCCTCGGGTCCTACGGAGGCAGCGGCCTGATCGAAGGCACCGGGATGTTCGGCGTCCCACGTCTTGCCGCGGCTCTCGAGCTCGGCAAGAGTGATCGTCCAGCCGTCGTCGGCCACGGGCGAGCCGTCGATCAGGATCAGCTTCTCGACGCCTCCCAGCTGCCCCTTCACCTCGCGGAGCTTGGCCTCCTGGCCGGGATTCTCCACGAAGCAGAAGCGGGCGCCGGAGTCCTCCAGGATGTAAGCGCTCTCTTCGGCGGTGTTCGAGGTGAAGATGGTGGAGGTGGCGCCGCCCGCCGAGAGAATGCCGAGGTCGGCGATCACCCAGTCCGGAGAGCTCGTGGCGAGGATGGCCACCCTCTCCCCCTTTTGCAGCCCGAGGCTGAGAAGACCGCAGGCCTCGGCCCGCACGTGCCGGCCGGACTCTCCCCAGGTGAGCTTGTACCAGTGGCCGTGACGCCGGCCGGACATCGCCTCCAGGGCCGAGGATGCCTCGACCCGATGCTGGAACATGTGGACAAGAGAACGGAACGTCGTCTCGCTCATGGCACGGCCCTCCCCGGATGACGAACTGGTGACGGGAATGATACCAGCCCGGCGCTCTGGCGAATCAGGCTCCGGGACCTATCCTGTAGACGAAGATCCCACCCCCCAGATACTCTGGTTCCTGAACCTTCTCGAGCCATTGGAAGGCCCCGGAAGGCACCGGCACCATCCTGCCGCCGGCGTAGGTGACATAGGCGTAACTATGGAGGAAATTGGCGCTCACGGCGACGAGGCCGGAGCGGCGGGGGTCGGGAAAGTCCCAGCGGATGCCATAGAGGGCCGGATCGACGTGGCCGAAGTAGGCGAGGTCGATGTGATCGAGGCCTTCGCGGTCCATGTAGGCCTTGACGCGCTTCAAGCCCTGTCCCCAGTCGATGTTGGAGTCAAGGAGAATGCGGTCGCCCCGGCCGCGGGCGAGCAGATTGAAGTAGTCGACCGTGTTGGGCGTCGCCAGTAGCGCCGAGATCGGATAAAGGCCCAGCATGGCGAGGGCGGCAATGCGGAGCCGGCGGCTGCGCGCGGCAAAGAAAGGCCCGAGGCGGCCGGCGAAGACGAAGAGGAACGGGAAGACCGGCAGGATATGGCGAATGCCGTAATTCACCCGGTCCGCCAGCAGGGAGTAGGAGAGGAGCATCACGACCAGCGGCAGCGCCACGAAGATCTCGCCCCGGACTTTCTCCCGCAGGCGGACGAACGGCGCGATCAAGCAGGCGGCCAGAAAAGGCAGCGGAGTCTTGAAGAAGAACGCGATGAGGAAGTAGCCCGGCGTCCCTTCCCGCGACCAGCGGCCGAAGAGATAGTTGGGGAACTCACCCCGCTCAGCGTCCAGCCGCACGCCGTCGAAGCCCTCCAGGTAGGGAGCGGGGAGAGGCATGGGGAACCGCGCCGGGAGAATCCCTGCAATCCTCTGCATGAAGTGGCTGTGAAAGTTGAAGGCCCCCAGGGCCCGGCCCGTGCCCTGGAAGAGATAGCCCGCGTTGAGGACGACGACGCTCAACACGAAAATCGCCGTGAGAGCGGCGAGTCGGCGCAGGGGAAATCGGTCGCCGCGGAATTGGCCCCACAAAACGCCCCATAGCACGAGGGCTCCGAAGATCGGATACAGGAGCACGGCCGTGGGCTTCGCCAGCTCGGCGAGGCCCAGTCCGAGTCCGCTCGCCAGGAGCCTCGCCGGTGTGGGCTCGAGCGCCCAGCGCTGGAAAAGGTAGGCGGCGAGGAGCACGAAAGTGGCGGCTCCCACGTCCGTGGTGACGAGGTGGGCGTGGCCGATCAGGGTCGGACAGAAGGCGAAGAAGCCGAGCGCGACGAGGCCGCCTTCATCTCCGTACAGCTCGCGCGCCCAGCGATGGACGAGCACTCCCATCAGCAGCCCGAGGGCCACGATGGGCAGCCGGCCGAGCAGAAACAGCCGGGTGTAGATCGCCCGGTTCCGCTCCATGAAATCGGTGCCCAGGACCCACGGATACCAGGCGCTCTCGTGCGCCGGCTTGACCGTGTTGATCTCCGGCTGGAGGGCCAGCAAGGGAAGCGCGGCGAGGACCTTCACCAGCGGCGGATTCCGCGCGGCGAGATCGAAGTCGCCGGTCTTCAGGTAGAAGTAGCCGGCCGGCAGGTGGGAGAACTCGTCCACGGTGGGCGAGTCCCACACCAGGCCGTGCATGCAGAGAATGGCGAAGGCGCCAAGGAGAAGAAGGACCAGCGTCCGGTGGCTCACCTGCCCGAGCTTCACCGCGAGTCCTTTACTCGAGCTCGAAGAGCGGAGTCCCGTTATCGACGGCCTGGCCGGGCTGGACGTGGAGCTTGGTGATCGTTCCATCGTGCTCGGCGCGAATCTCGTTCTCCATCTTCATGGCTTCGAGAACCAGCACGCCGTGGCCGGCAGCGACCTCCTCGCCCTCGGCGGCCAACAAGGTGACCACCCGGCCGGGCATGTAGGCCTTGACGGTGTGGCGCCTCCGGCCGCCCTTGGTGCCTCGGGACTGGGTGGCGAGCGCCGTCAGCGGATCGGAAACCTCGACGGCGCCGGCGCCATCCCTGCTGCTCACCCAGTAGACCCCGTCGCCCTGGGAGCGAACGGCCACTTCGTGCTGGACGCCCTTGATGCGAAGGCTGCGCAGGCTCTGGGCGCCGCGGCGGGCCGTTGCGGCTTCCACCCGGTAGAGACGGTCGCCGATCGTCACTTCATAGACGTCGTCGTCGCAGCGGACTTTCACCTTCTCCTCCCGCGATGCGGAGCGGACGATCAGGTCCACGAGGCGTTCCTCCGCCCTTCGTACCGCGCCGTGCCGGCCCAGCGCGAGCGCCGGGCGGAAGTGCCCTCCGCGGGTCCGGCGGCGGTCTGGTTGGCGCGTTCGCTGTGAGCGAGAGCGGCGGCGATCAGCGGCAAATCGTCCAGCGCGATATCCGTGAGGGCCTTCAACTCGCCCGCGGCCAGCTTGCGGTCGAGCATGCCGATGTCAAGGTTGCCAGAGCGGAAATCGGCGTCGGCGAGCAGGGCACGGAACAGGGGCGCCGTCGTGCGGATGCCCTCCACCCGCAGCTCTGCAAGGGCCCGCTCGAGGCGGTTCAGCGCCTTCTCGCGGTCCGCGGCCCAGACGATGAGCTTGGCCAGCATTGGATCGTAGTGAATGGAGATCTCGGAGCCTTCGTAGACGCCGCTGTCCACCCGGACGCCGGGGCCGTCGGGCCAGCGCAGGATCTCGATCTTCCCCGGCGACGGCGCGAAATGCTGGAAGGGGTCCTCGGCGTAGAGACGGACCTCGATCGCATGCCCTTTGGGTTGGATATCGTCGAACGCCGGTCCCAGGGGCTCGCCCTCGGCCACCCGAACTTGAGTCTGCACCAGGTCGATGCCGGTCACCAGTTCGGTGACGGGGTGCTCCACCTGGAGGCGGGTGTTCATCTCGAGGAAGAAGAAGTTGCCGTCGCGATCGAAAAGGAACTCGCAGGTGCCGGCGTTGCTGTAGCCCACGGCCGAGGCGGCCTTGACGGCGGCCTCCCCCATCCGGCGGCGGATCTCGGGAGTGATGACGGACGACGGGGCCTCCTCGACCACCTTCTGGTGCCGGCGCTGGAGCGAGCACTCGCGCTCGCCCAGGGAAACCACCCGCCCATGGAGATCGCCCATCACCTGGATCTCGATATGCCGCGGGTCGACGATGAGCTTTTCCAGGTAGACCGTGTCGTCGCCGAAGCTGGCGGCGGCCTCGGAGCGGGCGGCGCGGTAGGAGCCGGCCAGCTCGGCGGCCGAGGGAATCATGCGCATCCCCTTGCCGCCGCCCCCGGCCGCGGCCTTGAGCATCACGGGGTAGCCGATGGCCTCGGCGGCGGCGGCGGCGGAGTCGAGATCGGGCAGCGGGTCCTTGCCGCCCGGCACCACCGGCACGCCCGCGGCGATCATCAGCCGCCGGCTCTCCACCTTCGAGCCCATGGCGTCGATGGCCTCGGGCGACGGACCGATGAAGACGATACCGGCGTCGCGGCAGAGGCGGGCGAAACTGGCCCGTTCGGAGAGGAAGCCGTAACCGGGATGAATGGCGTCCGCCCCGATCTCCTTCGCCAGCTGGACGATGGCCTCGCCGCGCAGATAGCTCTCCCGCGACGGCGCCGGGCCGATCGGATAGGCCTCGTCGGCCAGCAGCACCGGCAGCCCCAGCCGGTCGGGCTCGGAGTAGATGACCGCGGAGCGGATTCCCATCTCCCGCAGGCCGCGGAGAATTCGCACCGCGATCTCTCCGCGGTTGGCGATCAACACCTTGCGGATGCGCCGTCTCGGAACCGTGTCACTCATGGCAGGCCGGCCATCTTAGCAGGCGTCCGCCGGCCCGTCCGGAATCCCCACCACCCCAGCCCCATAACCCCGATCAGCCCCGCCAGCGCTCCCCAGAGCGCGCGATGGAGAGGCCGGCGATCGATCCAGAAACGGACGCGATGGCGCCCCGCGGGGACGCGGACGCCGATGTGGTGGGCGTTGGCGGTGAGGACCCGCACCGGCCGGCCGTCGAGCTCGGCGAGGAACAGGAGGTTCGCTCGCTGGAGGACCAGGAGGGCGCCGCCCGGTCCGGCGTCCGCTTCCACCTCGATCTCCTCGGGCTCCATGCGGAGGAAGCGCGCCGTGCCGCCGCCCGTCTCTTCCAGGGGCCGGACGGGCGATCCCTTGGGATCGATGACGACGGCGTCGCTGCGCGGATCGAGCTGCGACGAGGCCAGACGGGTGAAAGCGGCGGGGACGTCGCGCTCGTGGAAGACCCGGCGGGCAAGAAAAACCTCCGCCGCCCGGTCCAGCGCCTCGTAGATATAGAGCTCGCCGCCGAAGCTCGGCACGGTCGCCAAGAGCCGGCTCCGCGCCGAAGGCGGCTGCAGCGGATGATCGACCAGCACCCTGCCGACTCCCCAGGCAGCCAGCAAGCGGAAGCGCTCCTCGTTGGTCTTCGCGCCCTTGACGGCGAACTGGGCGGCGCGGGAGAGGAAGGCGTCCAATCCCTCGGGCGCGGTATTCAGCTCGTAGCGCAGCTTCCAGAGCGGTCCGGTGAAAGGGAAAAGCTCGTAGAAGGAGCGGCGCTCCACCCATTGCAGCGTGGCATCTGGAAACTTTCCCTGGCGCAGCTGAGACGGTCCAAAGAGATAGTTGAAGTCCGGATTCACCACGATGGCGCTCTGCGGCACCCATCGCAGGGCTGGCGGCGGATTCAGGTAGGGCACCACGGAATCCATGGGATAGAGAGGCCGCAGCAGCCAGAGCTGGGAGCCGACATGCAGGGCGAGGAGGAGCGGCGCGCCGACTCGCCACCAGCGGCGGGAGATCCGAAGGGCGAGACTGAGCGCGAGGAGCAGCCCGAGAGTCACGAACGAGAGGCCGGCCCAGCGCAGCCGTTCGTTGGCGATGAACTCCGGCGGCCGGGGGATGAACAGGTTCATCCACTCCAGGGCCAACCGCGGCGACGCCGTCAGGAAGATCCAGAAGGTGGCGAAGGCTCCGCCGAAGAACAGCAGGGTCAAGCCCAGTCGCTGGCGGGCAGCGGCCGCGACGCCGGGATCGGCATCCCGGAGCCTCGCGAAACCCACGCCGCAGAGAAGTGACGCTCCCACGGCCGCGGGAAGCCAGAATTTGATCGGGTAGCGCAGGGTTTTCTGCCAGCTCAGGAGCCAGGCGGCGACGGGGTTGAAGCGCCCCAGCGAAAAGAACACGCCGAAGGCGATCCAGCTCCACGCCCAGACCGCCGCTCTCCCCCGTGGCCGGCCCGACGCGGCGATGAGGCCGAAGGTCAGGAGGCCGGGATAGAGGGAGAAGTAGAACGGAGCAAAGCCGGTGTAGAACTGCAAGCCCCAGAAAGCGCCGCGGTCGATGATGTCCGAACGGCCGAAGAGGAAGGGGATCAACCACTCCGCGATCTGCCGCGGATCCAGGCTCGATATGCTCGCGGTCTTTTCGCTATAGCCCTGGTAGCCCCGGTACGAGAAGGGGAGAATGCGCAGAAACTCCACGATCTGCGGCAGGGCGATCAGCGTGCCGGCGGCGAAGGCAGTCGCCAGAAGTGCGATGACCGTCCTGCCCGAGCCCGCCGAGCCTGGCCGCCAGCGCTTTTGCCAGACGGCCGCCATTCCCGTGACGGCGAGCAGGAATGCCAGGATGCCCATCAAAGGATCGCCGCCCAGCACCAGCAGCGTCCAGAGGACGGCTACCACGGGAGCCAGTAGACCGCGCCGGTGAGGAAAGCGCACCAGGTCCATACAGGCGGCCACCAGAGCCGGCGCGACGGCCGCTCCGGCCACCAGGTTGTAGAAGCTCAGATGCGAGAGGAAAAAGCCCGACACCGTGTAGAACGCCGCAGCCGCCCAGGCCGGCTCGCGCCCCAGCCCCCAGCTCCGCGCCAGCCAGTAGAAGGCGAATGGCGCCAGCATCAGGTGAAGCCAGAAATGGAAGTTGAGGGCCCATAAGGTGGAGCCCACAAGGTAAAGGAGATTGTCCGGATAGAAAGGCGCGGCGTTGAGATTCCCTGCCAGCGGTTGTCCCCCGGCCCGGTAGGGATCGAGGATGGGAAAGGTGCCGTGGCGCATCGCCTCGGCCTGCGACCACTTCATGGGCAAGTGGGCGTTGAGCACGTCGCGCAGCACGAACGTCTCCGTGCCGCGCACGATCGGCAGGAAGACGAGCACGAGCAACAGCAACAAAGGCCCCGCATACAGCCACGGCGACGCCTCGGGTGGAGGCGCCGGAGGCGGCGGAGATTGGACCGGTTCTTCAGTCATCTCGTGGTTCGTCTTCGCGAAAGGAGCCCGAAGGATATCAGCGACGGTCAGCGGCCCTTCCAAGCCAGCCCTACAACTCCCAGAAGCGTCACCAGCGCCACGATCCCCGTCGCCTTCTCCGGCCCCGCGGAGACCTGGATCTTCACCCGATGGTTTCCCGGCGGCACCTGGACGCCCAGCAAGACGAGATCGACCGCCAGGGTCGGCAGCCGCTTTCCCTCTGTCGTGGCCGCATACAGCGGTTGGTAGGCGCGGCGCAAAACCAAGAGCCCACCGCCGCCGGAGACCTCCACATCGCAGCGGTCCGGCGAGTCCAAAATCATTCGCACCTTGGCGCCGGGCACGTGCGGCACGGGGCGGTCGGTCACGGCGTCCACCACCGGGTCCGGTGCCAGGCTCACGGCGCGGAAGGCCTCCGCCGGATGGGCCGCGGCCCGCACCGAGCGCGGCCAGAAGGCCGCGGGCGCTGGATCGGCGACGCTGAAGAAGTGGCTCGAAGCTCCGAACCGCTCCTGGGTGAGCCGCAGGCGGAGGTTTGGAGTTTCCGGCGACTCCTCCAACACGGCGGCATCCACTCCCAGGACGCGGAACCAGTTGGCCCGGGCGGCCCAATCGAGGTCCGGCAGATGGATCAGCACCAGGGTGGAGAGCGGCGAGTAGAGCCCGTCCAGATTCGGGGCCAAGGGATAGCGAAAGCCGTGGAGAACGCCGGGTGCCGGCCCGAGATCGAAGGCTGCGAGCCGCACC
>DATIOS010000278.1:0-2159 GCA_035472915.1 Thermoanaerobaculia bacterium | reverse complement strand
CCTCGCGGAACGGCGCGGCCGATCAGGCCCGCGAAGACCTGCGCGGCATGTACGCGCGCACGCGCGCGCAAGGGTTCGGCGCCGAGGTCAAGCGGCGCATCATGCTCGGCACCTTTGCCCTGTCCTCCGGTTATTACGAGGCCTACTACGGCCGCGCCCGCGGCGTTCTGGAGCGCATGCGGCGGGAGCTCGCAACGGCGTTTGAAAAGGTTGACGTCGTGGTGACGCCCACCACGCCCACCGCCGCCTTTCGGCTCGGCGAAAAAGTGGACGATCCGCTCGCCATGTATCTTTCGGACATCTTCACCACGCCGGCGAGCCTGGTGGGGCTGCCGACCGTCGCCGTTCCCTCGGGCTCCGACGACGGCGGCCTGCCGTTGTCCCTTCAGATCATGGGGCGGCCCTTCGCCGAGGCCACGGTCTTCCAAGTCTCGCGAGCCTTCGAGCGCGAGGTGGGCTGGAGCGTCGCGCCGGCATTCCTCGGGGCTGAGGAGGGGGCCGGGGCGGGCTGACTCCTATGCGCTGCAACCCACGCCAGAGCGCCGCCCGTTTTTCGGTGATACTCGCCGCGATTTTCTCGCTCGGGCTTGCGGTTCCTGGCGCCGCTGCGACGTCCAAGTACGCTCCGGGCCCGGTTCGCGTCGCGCTGGACGACGGCATGGTGGCCACCCTCACCGAAGATCACGGCATCCTCGTCGAGGCGATTCCAAGGCGGGGCGAGGGCCTGAGCCTCTTCGCCCGCCGGCTGTGCGGCGACTCGCGCCTGGCGCCTCAGATCTCCGAAGCCAACGGCGGCGACAAGGATCTCCTCGCCGGCATCCGCTACGCCGTTCCCTTCACCCTGCTGTCCAAGGAGTTGCAGCTCAAGGCCGCGAAAGCCTTGTTCGCGGAGGATCAGGGCATCGCCGAAGGCTGGCGCCACAAGGTGCGCGGCGTGGGGCTGATGCAGCGCGAGAGCCTCTGGCGGGTGGCCGAGTGGTTTACCGGGTCGGGCGAGAACTTCCGCGCCATCCGCGAGTACAACGAGCTCCACGATGAGGACATGGCGAAAGGCACGGCCCTGACCATTCCTTCCGAGCTGCTGCTGCCGGCCTTCCGCTCTGCCCTGCCGGTGCCGGAGCGGCCCTTCCTCCTTGACTACGGGGTGGACAAGGATGGCGATTACGCCATCTACCGCCTGCGGCCGCACGAGGCGCTCTACTCGGCGGTAGTGGTGCGCTTCACCGGCCGCGTCTTCGCCGCCGACGTCAACGCCCTGGCGCAGCAGATCGCCCACCGCAGCGGCATTTCGGACGTCACCTCCATTCCCGTCGGCTTCCGGGTGCGCATTCCCTTCGACTTGCTGCAGCCCGAGTTCCTGCCCGAGGGGCATCCCAAGCGCAAAGAGTACGAGGCGAGCCTGCGGGAGAGCGCCCAGTTCAGCAACCAGGTCAAGGCTCGGGGCCTGGGCGGCATCCAGGTGATCCTCGACCCGGGCCACGGCGGCTTGGACATCGGCGCCAGCCAGGGCGGCGTCTGGGAGAGCCTCTACGTCTACGACATCGTGATGCGGGTCAAGAAGGTGCTGGAGAGCCAGACCGCGGCCCACGTGGAGGTGACCACCCGCGACGGCAATGATTTCCGCGTGCCGGACGCGGACGTGCTCCCCTTCTCTCGCGGCCACGCCGTGCTCACCTCGCCGCCGTACCCCATCGCCGACTCCAAGATCGGGGTGAATCTGCGCTGGTATCTGGCCAACAGCCTCTACCGCAAGACCGTAGAGATGGAGAAAGACCCGCAGAAAGTGGTCTTCCTTTCCATCCACGCCGACTCGCTCCACCCCTCGCTGCGTGGCGCCATGGCCTACATTCCGGCCGCCAACATGCGCGACGAGAGCTACGGCAAGAATGGGCCGGTCTACGCCCTGCGCAAGGAAGTGCAGGAGAGCCCGCGGGTCGTCTTCCCGCGCGATCAGCGGGTGGAGAGCGAGGGCCTGTCGCGCGAGCTTGCCAAGCAGCTCGTGGCCGCCTTCGAGACCGGCGGCCTGCCCCTCCATCCCTTCAGTCCGGTGCGCGACAAGATCATCCGCGACGGCAAGGAGTGGGTGCCGGCCGTCCTGCGCTACAACTCGGTGCCGGCCAAGGTGCTGTTGGAAGTCTGCAACCTCAACAACGACCAGG
>DATIOS010000277.1:0-13424 GCA_035472915.1 Thermoanaerobaculia bacterium | reverse complement strand
CCGCGCAGGGCATCCACCGAGATGCTGTACCAGTCCTTGCCGGCTCGCGAGGGATTCCGGGCGGCCACCGTCAGATTCCTTTCATGTAGACGGTTCAATATATCATGGCCTCCCGGGTGTTGCCGGCCGGCCGCGTCGCTGCTAAAGTGACCGGCTCCTAAGGAGTCTTTTCCCATGCTCAAGGTATTTCGCGACAATCTGAAGAATCTCGCCTGGATCCTCTGGGTGATCATCGCCCTGTTCGTCCTGGCGCTGGCGGTGGAGTTTGGCGGCAATGTCCGGCAGGCGAGCCAGAACGTCGCCGCCACGGTGGGCAGCGACCAGGTGACGACGGCGGAGTATCAGCGCGCCTACAAAACTCTCGCCACCCGCCTGCGGCAGGTCTATGGCGATCAGCTGACGCCCGAGATGGAGAAGCAGATGCGGCTCCCCCTGCAGGCGCTCGACGGGGTGATCAGCCAGAAGATCCTCCTCGCCGAGGCCCGCCGTCTGGGCCTCACCGTCACCGACACCGAGGTGCGCGACCAGATCCTGAGCTTCCCCAACTTCAAGGACGAGCAGGGCAATTTCATCGGCCAGGACAAGTACGTCCTGCTGTTGCAGGCGAACCAGATCAACCCCGCGGACTTCGAGCGCGAGCTGCACGACCAGCTGTTGATGGACAAGCTCAACAACGCCCTGGCGGCCAACCTCTACGTCAGCGAGGAAGAGATCCAGAAGGCCTACCGCGCCCAGGTGGAGAAGGCCAAGATCCGTTACCTCCACGTGCCTCGCGGCCGCTTGCTCTCGGAGGTCCACGCCACGCCGGCCGAGCTCGCGGCCTACTTCCAGGTCCACAAGGCCGAGCTCCGCCTGCCGGAGCAGCGCGACGTGGCCTTTTTGCTGGTCAGCGGCGCCAGCGCCGGCGACCAGGTGAAGGTGACCGATCAGGACCTCCAGGCCTATTACGACGCCCACAAGGCGGAGTACTCGCACGAGGAGCAGGTCCATGCCCGGCACATCCTGGTGATGGTCAACGACAAGCGTACCGACGCCGAGGCTCAAGCCCGCATCCAGGAGGCGAAGAAGAAAGTCGAGAGCGGCACCGACTTCGCCAAGGTGGCCAACGAGTACTCCGACGACACGGCCTCCAAGGCGAGCGGCGGCGATCTCGGCTCCTTCGGCCGGCACAAAATGGTGAAGGAGTTCGAGGATGCTGCCTTCGACGCCCCGCCGCACAAGCTCGTAGGCCCGGTCAAATCCAACTTCGGCTACCACCTGATCGAGGTCCTCGACAAGCAGCCGGGAGGCACGCAGCCCTTCGAGCAGATCAAGGAGATGCTTCGCGCCCGCCTCACCGCCGAGCGCGCTCGCGATCTGGCGACCGCCAAGGCCAAGGATCTCGCCAGCCGGCTGGCCAAGAACAAGCCGCACGGCGCCGACGATCTGAAAACGCTGGCGCAGCAGAATCCCGGCGTCACCTTTGCCGAGACGGGCCCGTTCGGCGCCCAGGACAATATCCGCGGCATCGGCCGCAATCCCAGCTTCAGCGCCGCGGCTTTCGCGCTCAAGCAGGGAGACGTTTCGGAGGCGGTGCAGCTCCCGCAGGGCTGGGCCATCCTCTATCTGAAGCAGATCCAGGCGCCCCGCGCGCCCGAGCTGAAGGACGTCGAGGGGCGGGTCAAGGTGGCGGTCGAGAGCGAGAAGCTGCAACAGATCGCGACGCAGAAGCTATCGGCCGCCCGCGCCGAGCTGGCGGCCGGCAAGACCCTGGACCAGGTGGCCGCCGAGCTGGGCGTGCCGGTCAAGGAGACGGCCGAGTTCGGCGGTGACGGCTCGGTTCCGGGAATTGGCTACAACCCCGAGCTGGCCAAGGCCGTCATGGCCCTCCCCACCGGCCAGATCGGCGGGCCGGTGGCCGACGCCCAGGGCGCTCTGCTCTTCCAGGTCACCGACCGCAAGAGCTGGGATCCGAAGCTGTACGCCACCAACCGCGAGCAGACCCGTTCCACCCTGCTGCGCGACAAGGTCAACCGCCTCCAAGCCGCTCTCGTCAGCGACCGCCGCCGCGAGCTCGGAGTGGAGTACGACAAGCAGCTCCTGCAGAGCCTGGACCTGCCGGCGCAGCAGCAGAGCTAGGGCCCTCACTCCCCCAGCCCCTCTCTCCCAGCCTCCCCCCCGCCTGACGGGAGAGAGGGGAGCCGGAAGGCCAACAAAGGCGGATTTGCTGTTCTCCCTCTTCTCCCGGCGGACGGGGGGGAGGCTGGGAGAAGAGGGCCGGGGTGATGAGGGTCTTGGGCGGGTGGGCGGCTGCTACAATCCCCGCCAAATGATCGGCTACCTTCACGGCCAGCTGCTGAAGGCCACGCCCGAGCGCCTGCTGCTCGACGTCCAGGGTGTCGGCTATGAGGTTCACGTTCCTCTCTCGACGTGGTACGAGATCGAAAAACGGCGCGACGAGCCGGTTCGCCTGTTCATTCACACCCATTTGCGAGAGGACGGCATCGCCCTCTTCGGCTTCTGGACGGAGCGCGAGAAGCTTCTTTTCGAGCGGCTGATCGCGGTCTCCGGCATCGGTCCCCGGCTGGCGCGGGTGATTCTTTCCGGCATGGCGCCCGACGATCTGCTGGGCGCCATCGCCGCCGGCGACGTCGGCCGGCTTTCCACCATTCCCGGAGTGGGGAAGAAGACGGCCGAGCGCATGGTCCTCGAGCTCAAGGACAAGATGCGCGAGCTCGCCGCCGAGCTGCCCGACAAGGCCGCGGCGGCTCCTCCTGCCGACCAGGACGTCGTGTCGGCTCTCGTCAACCTTGGCTACAAGGCGAGTCTCGCCGAACGCGCTGTCGGCGAGGTGCGCCGCGAGCGTCCAGACGCGGCTTTCAACGAGCTGCTGCGCGCGAGCCTGCACCGTTTGTCGCGGGCCTAGACAAGCGGCAGGGATCTGGAGTACAACCGCTCATCTATTGGTGACAAGGGGAGCATTTGGGAACGGGTAGAAGCTCGTGGGCGTCACCTTTTTTTGAGGATTGATCGGAGGATTGAATGTCTCAGCGAAATCGAATCGTCCGCGTTGCGACAGTTCTGCTGGTGGCTCTCGCCCTGGCAGCACCGGCGCCCTCTTTCGCCGCCCGGCTTCCCGAAGGGAGACTCTTCCCGGTGGCCGCCTGGGAGATGGCCTGGAGCTGGCTCACCCATCTCGTAGTGCCCGATCAGGGCAACGCCCCCCGAAAACTGACGAGCCGGTGGGAGAAAGAGGGAGGAGGGATCGATCCCAATGGCGGGACGCCGCCGATCCCAGCTCCCCCGCCGCCGCCCATCAGGCTGCGGTCAGGAGGCGGCAATAGTTGATTTCAAGCGGCGGCGCAGCTCCTGCGGAAATGACGTTGGCGGCCCTTGGCAGCCCTGTGAGAGAATTCGCCGGCAAGGAGGAGCAATTGTGGATCAGCATCCAACGGCGGTGGAGCTGGAAAGTTTCGTCGTAGGCAGCCTCTCCGCCGAACAGAGACGGAGTGTGATCACACACCTCGTCCGCGGCTGCCCGCGATGCGGCGGCATCGTGGCGCAGTACCTCCCCATGCTGATCGGAAAGGGGAGCCGCACCGCGCCTCCCGCCGCCGAAGAGATCTATGACGGAGCCTTGAGCCGGGCGGTCGCCAACATCCGGCAGCTCGGCATTGCCCGGCAGGCGGTCAAACCTGTGGCGCAGACGGCGCAGGAAGTCGTGGACTTTCTCGCTGTTCGCGGCGTCGCGGGGCTCCAGGAAGTGCCGCTCTCCCTTCGGGACATCCCTCTCTATGAGGCGCTCCTGGAACGGAGCTGGACTCTGCGTTACAAGGATCCGGGTCCGGCGGTGGAGCTCGCACGTTGCGCCGCGCAGCTGGCGGATGGGTTCAGCGCCGGCGAGCACGACTCCCGCCAGCTGGCGGACCTCCGCTGTCGCGCCGCCATCGAGCTCGGCAATACCTATCGTGTCGCCGATGACCTCGACCTGGCTGATTCCGCTTTGCAACGGGCCACGGAGCTCTTCCTCCAGGGCACCAAGGACGACCTCCTCGGAGCGCGCTTGTTCGACGTACAAGCTTCCTTGTATGCAGCCCGTCGCCATTTCGACCTGGCCTGCACTTCGCTGGACATCGCGGCCGACGTCTACCGGCGGCACGGCGACAAGCATCTCGCCGGCCGCGCCCTCATCAGCAAAGGCCTCTACACCGGATACAAGGGCGCCCCTGAAGAAGCGGTCCGCCTGATCGGCGAGGGGCTTTCGTCCCTCGATCCCGGACGCGACCCGGGCCTGGTCTTTTCCTCGGTGCAGCTCCAGGCCTGGTTCCTGGTGGATTGCGGACGTTTTCTCGACGCCCGCACGGCGCTCCTGGGTCTCATCGAGCGCGATCTGGGGGGCCGCGTCAACGAGCTGAAAGTGCGCTGGCTGGAGGGCCATATCGCCGCCGGGCTGGAGGAGCTGGACCAGGCCGAGAGCGCTCTGCGGCAGGTCAAAGCCGGATTCGAGGAGATCGGCCTGGGTTACAAGGCGGCGCTGGTCGGCCTGGAGCTGGGTGCGGTCTGGCTGCGGCAAAACCGTCTCGAAGCCGCGGCAGAGATGGCCCTGGAATGCTCCGATGTCTTCCTCGCCATGGGCATCCAGCGGGAGCTCGTGGCCTCGATCCTGGTGCTCCGGAAAGCCGCCGAGACGCGGGGTCTCACCGTCGCCCTTCTGCACCAGGTCATCGACACGCTGCAAGTGGGCGAGCGGGGCCCTGCCCGCTTCAGGACTCCCGCCCAGCCGTAGTGGCGCCCGGCCTCTAGGCCCTCATGTTGCGGTCCAGCATTTTCTCCAGGGTCGCCTTCAGCATGTCGTGCAGCTGCTGGTCGGAGAACGCCGACGTGATCGCGGGCGCCGGCGCTGGCGGCTGCAACTGCACGTTCCGCAGCAGGTCGCGAACCTTGGACCCGGACGGCGTGCCCGCCGCCGGATGTCGCGGGTAGGCCAGCGCAAAGAACTCCAGCGGTTCGATCTCCGCCGCCCGGCAAAAGCGGATGATGTGATCGAGCCGGACCTCGTTCGCGTTGGCCAGCAGCTTGCTGACATAGCTGGGACTCATGTCGAGCCGCCGTGCGACCTCCCGGAACGAGATTCCGAGGATCTTCAGGCTTACCTTCAACAGGTTGACGAGACGTTCAGTCTCTGGATCCGCGACGGAAACATCGTACAAGGGGCTCTCCCTGCATCCAAGAAGTTTGCTTGGAGGCCGATGTTACCAAACGGGAACGCCCAAAGGGGCGAGAGCGCCGGTCAGAGCCGTTCCAGAACGGTGGCGATTCCCTGTCCGCCGCCGATGCACAGGGTGACCAGGGCGGTGCTCAGGTTGCGCCGCTCTAGCTCGTCGAGCGCGGTGCCGAGCAGTATCGCGCCGGTAGCGCCCAGCGGATGGCCGAGGGCGATGGCGCCGCCGTTGACGTTCACCCGCTCGGGAGCGATTCCCAGATCGCGGATCGTTTTCAGGGGGACGACGGCGAAAGCCTCGTTGATCTCCCAGAGATCGATGTCGCCCGTTTCCATACCGGCCGCCCGCAACGCCTTGCGCGACGCTGGAGTGGGCGCGGTGAGCATGATGACCGGCTCGGCTCCCGCGGTCGCCACCGCGCGGATGCGGGCCCGGGGTTTGAGCCCGTGGGCTCGGACGTAGTCCGCGGAGGCCAGCAGGACGGCCGCCGCGCCGTCGACGATGCCGCTGGAGTTGCCGGCGGTGTGGACGTGCTGGATCGCCGCAACCTGGGGATAGGGCCGGCGTGCGATCTCGTCGGCCGTTTCGCCGTTCGGTCCCAGTGGGGAAGCACCGAAGGCGGCAAAGGCCGGCGTCAATCCGGCAAGGCCCTCGGCCGTCGTCTCGGGCCGCGGATACTCATCTTTCTCCAGCAGCACGGCGGCCGTTTCCGGGTCCCGAACCGGGAACAGGCCGCGGCTGAAGTAGCAGTTGCGCCGGGCCTCATCCGCCTTGCGCTGTGACTCCAGGGCGAAGGCGTCCACTTCCTGGCGGGAGATTCCCTCCAGGGTGGCGATGAGGTCGGCGCTGATGCCCTGCGGCACCTGGAAATGCCGAGCCCGCAGTCGCAGGTTGCCGCCGTCCTGGCCGCCGCCGTCGGCGCCCAGGGGGAGCCGCGACATGCTCTCGACTCCGCCCGCCACGACCAGGTTCTGCGCCCCGGACGCCACACCCATGGCGGCGAAGTTCACCGCCTGCAGGCCGGAGCCGCAGAAGCGATTGAGCGAGACGCCGGTCACCTCCACCGGCCAGCCGGCGGCAAGGACGGCATTGCGGGCGACGTTCGCCCCCTGCTCACCCACCTGGGAGACGCACCCGACCACCACGTCGTCGACCTCATTACGGTCGATGCCGGTGCGTCCCACGAGGGCTTCGAGGGTCTGGGCGAGAAGCTCCTGGGGATGAACGCCGGAAAGCGCGCCTTTACCGGCCTTGCCCCTGCCGCGGGGAGTGCGAACTGCGTCGAGAACGTAGGCTTCCATGGGAGACCTCCTATGCGAACGAATCTCACAAAGTCATAATACGACCGATCGTGCTATTTGACAAGGCCTGCCATGAAGCCGCTGATCTCGGCGAAGGTCGCCGCGTCGTCGCCGAAGGAGAAGGTTCCCTTCTCGCTGATCTCTCGGGCCGCCCTCAGGAAGGCACCGAAGGCCGCTCGGTTCAATGCCGAGCCGACGCTGATCCGTCGGACGCCGGCGGCGGCCAGGTTTTCGACCGTAAGGCCGTCGCCCTTTCGAGCCGCCAGGGCGTTCACCGGCTTCGGCGAGACAGCAGCACAGACGGTCTTGATGGCGTCGAGGCCGGGAAGGCAGGGCGCATAAAGCACGTCGGCGCCGGCCGCCGCGAAGGCCTGCAAACGGCGGAGGGTGTCGTCGAGATCGTTATGGCCATGGAGAAAGTTCTCGGCGCGCGCCACAAGGGTGAAAGGGAAGGGCAGCGACCGAGCCGCTTCGACCGCCGCCGCCACTCGCTCGACGGCGTGCCCGAAGTCGTAGATCGGACGGCTCGAGTCGCCGGTCGCATCCTCCACCGAGCCGCCAACCAGGCCCGCCGCCGCCGCCATCCGGATGGTCTCGGCGACGGTTTCGGGCTCGTCGCCGAAGCAATTCTCAAGATCCGCCGACACCGGCAGATCGGTCGCCTCGACGATCGCCCGGCAGTGGCCAAGCATCTCATCGCGCGTCACCAGGCCCTCGCCGTCGCGGCGGCCGAGGGTGAAGGCGAAACCGGCGCTGGTCGTCGCCAAACACTTGAAACCGAGCGCCGCCAGAATCCGGGCCGATCCGGCGTCCCAGGGATTTGGAATGACGAAGGTCCCCGTCTCCTCGTGAAGCGCGCGGAACTGAGTTGCCTTTTCGGTTTGGCTGGTCATGTGAGCTCCTCCTCTTGAATTGGCACAACCTGGGATCATGTCAGGACCAGGCTCCGGATCGTTCATGCCGGGAACTTCCCGGGCTCACCGGGAGTCTGAATCAGAGGACGACTTCCCCGGAGGATCTCTATGAAGCTCCGCCTTGCGCTCCTGCTGCTCCTGCTCGCCCTCGCCGCCACTTCCATCGCGCTTGCCGCGGAGACCGCACCGGCGAGTCCGGCAGGTCTCGTCGGCTCCTGGTCTCTGGCTCCGGCCCATAGCGACGGGGCGGCTTCGGAGTCCGGCTCCATCACCCTGGTCCTGACTCTCGAAAACGGCAAGCTGGCAGGTGTGGCGGTTCTCCCGGTCCAGAACGGCGAGAAGCGCTGGCCTCTCGTCAATCCCAGCTTCGACGGCAAGACCTTTTCCTTCAAGGTCGACAACGGAGAGAGCCTGCTCGCAGGCGAGATGAAGCTCGTGGATGGGAAGTTCGAAGGACGCTGGACGTCCGGTGGAGGCGACGAGGCTGGCCGACTGACCATGAGGCGGAAGGCCGGCTGATCGAGGTCTGAGACCTCAGGGCATCCGCCCCTCCAAGATCGCGCAGAGCTTGGCGGCGTCGAGGTTGCCGCCGGAGATGACACAGACCACCTTACGGGCAGCCGGCACGCCTGCGAGAGCGGCGGCGACGGAGGCGGCTCCGGCTCCCTCGGCGATGACGCGGTGGCGCTCGGCGAGGAGGCGGATGGCGGCGGCCACGGCTTCGAGGGAGACGACGCGGGCGCCGGCGAGCAGGGTGCTGGCCAGCGGCCACATCTCGGGAAGGAGGCTCTTGCCGCCGATGCCATCGACGAAGCTCGGCTTGTAGTCCACGGTCTGCGGGGACCCAGCGGCAAGCGATGCGGAAAGCGGCGCCGCGGTCTCCACCTCGCAGCCGAAGACCCGGGTTTCCGGACGCAGGGCGGCGAGCGCGGCCGCGATGCCGCAGGAGAGCCCACCGCCGCCGAACGGAACGAGGACGGTGTCCACGTCCGGGAGATCTTCAAGGATTTCGAGGGCGACGGTGCCGTTGCCTGCCATCACCGCGCGGTCGGCCACGGGGTGAATGAAGAGGCCGCCGAGACCCGGGAAGGAGTGCTCGACGATCACCTGCCACCAGCGATCGAAGGGCACCTTCACGACCTTGCCACCCAACCGCTCGATCGCGGCAAGCTTGGTGGCGGGCGCATGGTCGGGCACGACGACCACGGCCGGAACGCCAAGCTCGCGGGCGCTCCACGCGACCCCCTGAGCCATGTTGCCGGCGCTCGCCGTGTAAACGCCATCGCGCAGCCCCGCCGGGCCCGCCAGGCGCATGGCGTTGGTGGCGCCGCGCAGCTTGAAGGAGCCGATGGGCTGCAGGTTCTCCAGCTTGAGCCAGATCTCCGCCGGCGCTCCTTCCGCGTTCAGGCGCACGAGCGGCGTCCGCATCGTGACCCCGGCCAGGCGCTCGCGAGCGGCGCGAATCTCTTCGATGGTGGGAGCTGATAGAGGTTGCATGGCGGCCGAGCCTATCGCAACCTGCGACAGGGAGCTGACTGTTCAGCGAATGTGCTGTGTGGAGGGGTAGAGACGCTCCCAGCCCTTTCACGATACCGACCGCAGGCCCTGGAAGGCGGGACGTCTCCGCGGCGGGAACCCAGACCTGATCAACCCTAACCCCATGGCGGGGGAGGGACCTTGTATCGAGGAACCGGGCGCACCGAGAGGCGGTATCGCCCCGTCGTAGGTTCATCGTCTTTCGGGTGGTTGTGGCCGCCGCGGAGACGTCCCGCCGTTATGGGACTGCGGAGGGTGTCGTGGACGGGCTGGGAGCGTCTCTACGTCCTTCGGTGGGGCTACGCGACATTTTGCATCTTGTTGGCAAAGTCTCGACCGGCGGTGGGAGCAGGCTACGGCTTCCCATCCTCTTTATAGATCTCGATGGCCTCGTCCACAATCTGGCACAGTTGGTTGAAGACCTCTCTCTCGTCCTGACCGTGGCACCCTCCGTAGATCAGCCCTGGAGAGCTGCCGACAAAGCAGTGGTCTTCCTCCGACCACTCCACGACCTTCGTGTACCTGATGCTCTCTTTCATGACCTCGACTCCTTGATCGTCGGATTCTACTCTCTCCAGCTAAGTAGTGTGAGTCCGCGTAGAATCTCTCCAAGGGCACCCATGAGATCGAAAAGCTTCAGCGCCTTTTGGATCCTTGCCGTTTTTCTGGCAGCCCAAACGCTCGCCCAGGAATTCGAGCCCAACGGCGGCGACGATCCCGGAGAGGCTCAAGCCTGGTTCCTCGCCCGGCGCCTTCCGGCGGTCAAAACGACCGTGGCGCCTTCCCTCGCCAAACGATACCTGGCGGCGCAGGAGCACGTGCGGCGCATGCCGCACCACCCCGCTGGCAGCCTGGCGTGGCAATCCCTCGGCCCCGGAAACCTCGGCGGGCGGACACGGGCGCTCGTCTTCGATCCGGTCGATCCCCGCACGCTCTACGCCGCCGGCGTCGACGGTGGAGTCTGGAAAACGGTGAACAGCGGAGCGAGCTGGACTCCGCAGGCCGATCTGATGCCGAGCCTGGCGGTGGCGGCGCTGGCGATCGATCCTGCCAGCCGAAAAACGCTCTATGCCGGCACCGGAGAGGGTTTCTTCAACACCGACGCCGTCCGCGGAGCAGGCATCTTCAAGACGGTGGACGGCGGCCGCCATTGGCAGCAACTGACCGCCACCGCGACGCCGGACTTCTTCGCCGTCAACCGCCTGCTGGTCAGCGCTCGCAGCCACGCGATCTATGCCGCGACCGGAACGGGCGTCTGGCGCTCGCAGGACGCCGGGCGCACATGGCGGCGGGTGCTCGCGTCACAGGCGCAAGGCGGCTGTCTTGACCTGGCGCTTCGGAACACGCTCCCGCGCGACGACGTGGTGTTCGCCTCCTGCGGCACCATGCAGCAGGCGACGGTGTACCGAAACGTGCAGGCCCAGAAGCAGGCGCCCTGGGTGGCCGTCCTGGCGGAGCCGGGCATGGGGCGGACGTCGCTCGCCATCGCGCCCTCCGATCCGAATGTGATCTACGCCTTGGCGGCGAGCAACCTGCCCGGTCCGGCCGGTCACTATAGTCAGGGGCTTCTCGCCGTCTTCCGCTCCTCGACCGGCGGCGCCGCCGGCAGTTGGGTGGCGACGGTGCGCAACACCGACCCGGTGGCGCTCAACACGGCCCTGCTGTCGAGTACGCACTTCGCCTTTCAGCAGGAGTGCGGCGCGAGCTTCGGCGATGCGTGGAGCGGGCGGGGCTGGTATGACAACGTAATCGCCGTCGACCCCAAGGACCCGGACCGGGTGTGGGCGGGTGGCGTCGACCTCTTCCGCTCCGACGACGGCGGCCATACCTGGGGTCTGGCCAACTATTGGTGGGAAGGGAACGGTTTCGCGCATGCGGACCAGCACGCCCTCGTCTTCCATCCGCAGTACGACGGCACGCATAATCAAACGCTGCTGGTGGGCGGCGACGGCGGCGTCTACCGCACCGGCAACGCCCGTGCACCAGTCGCCCGAGGCGACGCTGCGCCCTGCGATTCCGCCGGCTCCGCCGTACGCTGGACGAGCCTCAATCATGGCTACGGCGTCACTCAGTTCTACAACGGCGCGGTGTTCGCGGGCGGCCTTGCCTATCTTGGAGGCGCGCAGGATCTCGGCACGATTGTGGGAGCCGACGCCACGGGGCGGGAAGGCTGGCGGCAGGTGCTGGGGCGCGACGGCGGTTTCGTGGCGATCGACCCAACTAACCCGCAGATCGTCTATGCGGAGTCCGATCATCTTTCGTTCGTCAAGTCCACCGACGGCGGCAACACCTTCACTTCGGCGGCCGACGGCATCGGCGGCGGCTCCTTCCCCTACATTGCGCCCTTCGCGCTCGATCCGTTGGATGGACAGCGGCTCTGGCTCGGCGGCGACTCGCTGTGGACGACGGACGACGGCGCCGAGCACTGGCACCGCGCCAGCTCGGCGCTCGGCGCCAACGCTCTCGATCTCTTGAGTGCCGTGGCCGTCTCGCCGCACGACGATCAGCACGTCCTCGCCGGCACCAGCCAGGGCCTGATCGTGCGCAACGACGCCGCCCTGAGCGCGACGCCTGGCGCCCCGTGGTCGACGGCTCATCCGCGCGACGGTTTCGTTTCCTCGCTGGTTTTCGATCCCCAGGACCCGGCGGTCGTCTACGCAACCTATTCCACCTTCGGCGGCATTCACGTCTGGAAAAGCCTCGACGGTGGGACGACCTGGCAGGGCCTCGACGGCACCGGAGCCTCCAGGCTGCCCGACCTTCCCGCCCACTCCCTGGTCGTCGATCCGCGCCATCCCCAGCATCTTTATCTCGGCACCGACCTCGGCGTCTTCGTCTCTCTCGACGGCGGCGCCACCTGGGCGGTGGAAAATACGGGCTTCGCCAACGTCGTCACCGAGTCGCTGGTTCTCAGTCCTCCCTTCCTTTTCGCCTTCACTCACGGCCGCGGTGCTTGGCGGACTCCCCTGCCGGATTGAGGCCCGCGGTGATAACGTCTCCGGCGTGGGTCGCTACGAGTTCCTCCTCGAGACGTACGACACCGAACGCCTGAAGACGCTGTCGGTCTGGTCGCAGTTCCGGGACGAGGATCTGCGCTTCTGTCCGGAGCCGCGGGCACGGACGCCGCACGAGCACATGGTCCATCAATGTGTCAGCGAGGACATCTGGATGAAGACCATGCTGGCGATCGATCTCGGCGAAGGGCCGCTGCCCGCCGAGGAGACCCGCCTCGCTTTCCTCCACAAATACGCCGAGGCCTCCGGCAAACGCCTCGAGCGGTTGCGCGGGATGCCGGAGGACTGGTTCGAGGGGAGCACCCGCTTTTTCGACGTCGAGCGCAGCCGGGCCTGGGTGATGACGCGGCGGATCGCCCATTCGGCACATCACCGGGGCCAGCTCACCGCTTACCTTCGGCTGCTGGGCCGGAGCCTCTATTCGACCTACGGGCCCACCGCGGACACCGGCGGGTTGTTCCTGAACGGCGCCCCGACGCTCTATCGCTATCCGGACCTCGAGCACCTGCTGGCGGCCGAGGACCGCGGCGGCGACTCGCCGCCACTTCCCGGGCCGGGCGCCAAGAGCCCCACCGAAAGACGGGACTGAAAACCTCCTCATGACGGCAGCGTCGCGGCGCCCCCCGGAAGAGCGCGGCAAGTGGCGGAACGTCTCGCTGCTCGCCCTCGCCGCGCTGCTCGGCATGTCGGTCTGGTTCTCGGCCTCGGCGGTGGTGCCGCAGCTCACCGTGGAGTGGAAGCTCTCCGGCGCTCTGCAATCGTGGCTGACGACGAGCGTGCAACTCGGCTTCGTGGCCGGAGCGCTGCTGAGCTCCATCCTCACCCTTTCGGACCGTCTGCCGGCGCAGCGCCTGCTGGCGGCGAGCGCTCTCGCCGCCGCGGCGTTCAATGCCGCCATCCCGCTGCTCGACCTGGGTTCCGGCCCGGCCCTCGTCTGCCGTTTCCTCACCGGTTTCGCGCTCGCCGGCGTCTATCCGCCGGGGATGAAGCTCGTGGCCTCCTGGTGCCGGGAGGACCGCGGCCTCGGCATCGGACTTCTGGTGGGCGCCATCACCCAGGGCACGGCGGTCCCGCACTTTCTCAATGCCTCGCCCAGCGGTATGCCGCCCTGGCGTAGCGTGCTCCTCCTGACCTCGGGGATGGCGGTGGTGGCGGCGCTGATCGGCGGTCTTTTCGTGCGGCCCGGCCCCTATCTGGGAAAGTCGCCGCCGTTCGACTGGCGCGCGGCCGGCCGGGTGCTGGCGGACCGGCCGGCGCGGCTCGCCAACTTCGGCTACCTCGGCCATATGTGGGAGCTCTACGCCATGTGGGCCTGGGTGCCGTTGTGCCTCCTGGCGAGTTACCAGGAGGCGGGCTGGAGCCCGCGCGCCGCAAGACTTGCCGGCGCCGCCGCCATCGCCGCCGGCGGTCTCGGCAGTCTGCTGGCCGGCAAGCTGGCGGACCGCCTGGGGCGCACGC
>DATIOS010000276.1:0-4806 GCA_035472915.1 Thermoanaerobaculia bacterium | reverse complement strand
AGACTCGCTTCCGGCTGGTGGCCAACCTCTGCCGGGCAGGATTCTCACCTGCCGGGTTCCATCTGAAAGGTTTCCGCTTTGTCAGCTACTGCCTACCTCGCTTCCCCCTTTCCCAGGCTTGGCCTGGCGCACAGAGCCTGGAACCTATTCCTGCAAGAGAGCCACTGGAACTTGTTCTGGAACGAAACGCCGGCGAGCGGTGTCTAAGCCAGTAGACGGTAGAGCACTTGCCACTACGCCACCGTGGGAGGAGCCGCCATGACGACGAGGAAAGACAAGCTGCAGCGCCTTCAGGTCGCATCTCCTTGCTCCAGTTCCTGGGAGGCGATGCACGGCGACGGGCGCAGACGTCGTTGCCTCGAGTGCGACAAGCCCGTGTACGACTTCGCGCAGCTCACGCCGCAAGAGATCGCCGGCGTGATCGAGGCCAGTCAGGGTGAGCTCTGCGCCCGCTTGACGCGCGACGACTGGGGGCGGCTCGTCACCCTGCAGCCTCCGATCACGGCGAATCCACTCGCCTCCCGGCGGGCATCGCCGCTCGTGACGGCTGTGGTCACGGCCGCTCTCGGGCTCAGCGGAACCGCGTGGAACACTCAGGTCGGCATCACCTCGCCAGCGGCGGAACAGGGAGCCGGGGAGCGGCCCGAAGGCAACCGGCCGCAACGGACCGGCGATGCCGGCAGCTCCCTCAGAGGCAGGCTCGCCAATGAAGCCGGAGAGCCGGTTCCCGAGGCCGAGATCAAGCTCTACAACCAGCTCGACGGGCAGGAGCGCGTCGCACGGACGGACGCCGACGGAAAGTTTTCCTTCGCTTCCGTGACGGCCGGGATTTATGGGCTCGCGGCGTCGGTCGGCGGGCGTGACGCGGCACACCAGGAGGACATCCTGCTCTCGGCCGGAGAGAAGCGGCAGATCGGGCTGACCGTGCCGGCTGGCGTGTGGCAAAGCATCGTCGCCGGCGAGTCCGAGCCCGTGGCTCTCGGCGGCGCGATTACGGTAGCCGCGGAGCCGATACGCAGGCTCTACGAAAACACCAGCCTGGTCGCCCTCGCCGTCGCCGGGAAGTCGGTCACCGTGCGGCGGCAGGAATATACCTCGGAGGTCCGGACCGAGCTCGTCATCTCGTCGGTCCTCAAGGGCGACACCCGGGAACGGGTGATCTCCGTCTACCACGATCAAATGCCGGATGAGGACCCGGCGAGCCGCTTGCAGCCCGGCGAAAACGTGCTGGCCTTTCTCGAGCCTCGGGAAGCAGAGACCGGCCGGGGTTCGGGCGGCTATGTCGCGGCGGATGCGCTGTCCGGTCTCAGAGAGCTGCCCGATGCGGAGCTCGAAGCCTACCGGGAGCGGATCGAGGCGCTGGCACAGATCCCGCGGAGCGGCACAGCCCGCCCTGCGGAGCTCCTGGAATGGCTGGTGGCGACCACCGAGGATCCGGCGACCCGCAAAGAGGCGGTCTACGAGCTGCGCTGGGCGGTCCGGGAGTTGGAGCGGCAGGCCAAGCAGCACAAGACCCCGGTGGACCGTTATGCGCAGGACGTGCAAAACGTGTTCGCCGATTTCCTCGGCGCCGGTGGAACGCCCGAGCGCGAGGTGAATCCGGTGATCCTCGGCGCGTTCCTCACCGACGCGCACCGGGAGCGCCTGATCGAGGCACTGCTGAGCACGCCGAGAGTCACGGAGGCCGACCTCGGCCTCTACGAGTTGGTCGCCCCCTGGCACGACGACCGGCTGCTGCCATGGGTGATCGGCCAGCTCAAGACCGCGGACCCGTCGGACGGAGCAGGCCGGCGCCTGATGGCGAGCGTTGCCGCGGTGCTGGACGACGCGGGCCTCGCGGGTCTCCGAGCCACGGGCGAAGCGCAGATCGTGGATCTCGAGCAGCAGCTCGACAACGCGTCCGAAGACGCCGAGCGGCAACTCCTCGGCAGGCAACTGAAGGCGGCCCAAGAGGAGCTTCGACGCCAGTTCATCGAGGCTTTGGGAAAGCTTGGGCGACGGTAGAATTCTGGCCGCGCGCCCGGTGACAGACGCCGGAATTGAGCCGAACAGCGGGGCACATCTGCCGCCGGAATACTATCGAGCTCGCATCGCGGCCCTGGTCGAGACCATCGAGGCGGAAGCGGCCCGCGAGAGAGATCGCACCGGCGCCTCGGTGCTGGGGGTGAAGGCGATCCTGGCGAGTGCCCCCCTGCACCGCCCGTCCTCCCTCGCCCGATCGCCGGCACCGCGCGTTCACGCCGCCACCAAAGCCGCGCGAAAAGCCTTCTACGAAATCTACGCCGCCTTCATGAGCGCCCCGGGAAGCGTCCGAAAGGCTGCGCCGCGGTGACCGCGACGCGCCCTTCCCCTGCGGCAGCTTTCCGCCAGCCCTGCCCTTCGTGGCTGGAGAGAGAACACTCAAGCACTCTTTGACAGCCTCATCGCCCGCCTGAGGGCCAACGTCGCGAGCCGAGGCTCGTGGAGGGGAGGTGTGTCCAGCCCGAAGCTGAAATCTCTTCCCTCGAGGATTCTAGGGTACGGCTGACGCTGGCAGCCTCTCTGGGCGGGCTTCCAAAAAGACTCTGGCTCTTTTCTTGGCGCCGACCCCTCGGCCCCCGTGACGATGGAACGCGAGCTACGCGCAGTCACACAGGCCGCACGTACCGCTCCGCGCGCGGCACGGCGCCTGCTGATCAAGCGATTCCCGCCGGGGAAACCGGCGTCAAGGCAGCACAGGACTCCGCAGTCCATGTACGCAAGTGATGGCCGGTCAATAGTTTCACTAAGTGCCTGGCACCTTTTGGGCAGCGGTATCTGTGGAAGCGCTAAGCGCAATTGTACGGGGCAAGCCGGCCCGCAGCCTCGAATGTCGAGCAATGCCGGTCTCGCGACAGCCAATCCAATTCCGGATAGAATATGAGCCAAGAAACGTCGCCAGCGCAGTAATCGACCCGCCTCAGGAGGTCTGTATGCAGGAGAATCGCTTTGCTGCCTTAGTGCCGGGGGCGTGGCTCTTCATCGCCAGTCTGCTTCTCGCCACCTTCTTCCACTCCGAGCCTCTCTCCGGCCAGCCTCCTAAATTGGAAGCGGCGGTCCGTGAGCTCAATCGACCGGCCACCGCTGACCGTGCGGTTGGGCGTTGGGCCACCGCCCTGGGTGAGAGTGGGCCGGTAGCCTGGGGAGTCACGACTGGGGAGTACTCCCAGCTAGCGCTCGGTCTGGCGGACCGTCTGGCCAAGCAGGGGAAGAACCCGCTACCGCTCCTACAAGCGGCTTGGCGACACATCGAACAGGCGCCAGAACCAGCGGGCGTAGAAGTTTTGCCCCTGCTCGATGAGATCGTGCGCCGGCTCCTGCGCAGCCAGCCCGCCGAGGCCTTGCGCCTGGAACAGGAGGGGCTGCGCCGGGCAGAGGCCGCTTACGGCCCCGGACACCCTGCGCTGCTCCCTCGGCTAAGCTTGGTCGCCGAGCATATGGCGGCCGGCGGCGGTCCTCAGGAAGAGATCCTGCGTCTGCGCGAGCGTGCTGCTGCCATCCAGGCTGAGGCCGATCGGCAGGAGCGGTTGGTGACAACCTTGGGGGGCAACCCGAACCGATCGGCCGACGCTAACGCCGAACTCGTGCGGGTCTTCTTCGCCACCAATCGTGAACGGGTGCTCGGGGCGTCGGAGCCCGGTGTTCGGTTCGGCACCCATCGTGCGGCACGCCTCAGTTTCGGCGAAGTGCTGGTCAGCGTGCCGCGAGAGTTCGAGGTGCAGGGGCTGCGGGACGGGCGCTTCTGGGTGGGCGAGATCCGCAAGGGGAACTACGACGAGGCCGCCGTAGTTCGAGTGCGGGAGATGGCTGACGCGGGCCAGCTCCGGAAAGCCCTGCGCGAACGCCTCGGCAGCACCGTTCGCCGCGAGCTCCTGGTCTTCATCCACGGCTTCGCAACCGACTGGGAGACGGCGATCCGGCGCACCGCCGCCCTGTCGGTCGCTCTCGAGCTCGACGGGGTGCCATTCTCCTATAGCTGGCCGTCTCGGGGCGACATGCTCTCCTATGTGGCGGACGGCAACGAACTCACCAGCGCCGCCGCCGCCGACCTCGGCGACCTGCTCCACGACCTGGTGCAGGAGAGCGGCGCTTCGCGAGTCTTCGTCGTCACTCATTCCATGGGAGCCCGGTTCTTGCTTGCCGCACTGGAGCATGTCCAGGCCAAGACAGCCAAAGGAGCCTTCTCTGAAGTCGTCTTCGCCTCGCCAGATGTGGACGCGCGGGACTTCTCCGCGCGAATCCACAGCCTCGAGCCGCTCGCCCGGCGATTCACCCTCTACGCCTCGGCCAACGACAAGGCGCTCCGGGTCTCCAAGCTTCTGAACGATGCACCCCGTGCTGGGGATGCCAGATCTCTGGTGCTTCAGCGGGGCCTCGACAGCGTCGACACCTCGCTCGCAGGCGGCGAGCAATGGAGCGTGGAGCGCGTGCTGCGCCATAACGACTTCGCCACCGTTGCACTCGACGACTTACGAGCCCTGCTCTGGCACGGCGTGGGACCCGCGCAACGGTGCATCCTCACGCCTCAGGGACAGGGCGAGATCCTCCGTTGGGTGCTCGGCGAACAAGGACGGTGCGACCACCTGGCATTCAAGATGGGAATCCATGCTGCACGCCGTCTCGGAGCCGAGGAGGCGCGGGGCTTCCTGTCGGTCCTCAAGAGCGAGACATGTCGCAACCATCCTGGGAGCGCCGACTGCCGAGCCTGGCAGGCTTCACTGCGCGTCCTCGACCAGCTTGGAGGGGAGATTCCGCGGTGAAATGCGCGCTCGCCTTGGTCCTGCTCAC
>DATIOS010000275.1:0-6091 GCA_035472915.1 Thermoanaerobaculia bacterium | reverse complement strand
ACACCCTCCAGACAAACTCCCCTACAACTCGGCGGTCTGAGGCGAAGCCTCGTTAGATTTGGACTCCATCTTTTGAAGTTAGGAGTCCATCTTTTGAAGTTTGGACTCCATCCTGGGAGACTTGGACTCCAAATTTCCGCCGTTTCGACCCCATCTCCTGACGCTTGGACTCCAAATGGCGGCCGCTTGGACTCCAAACGATGGACGGTAGGAGCCCCTTGACCGCCGATTGGAGCACTTCCACGGTCGATAGGAGCGCCTCGGTGGACGCTTGGAACACCTCGAGGGGCGATTGGAGCACCCGCGTCGACGATTGGATTACCGCGAAAGGCGTTCCCAAGGTTGAGACGCCCCGCGGGGAACCCCGTGGGGCGTCTCCGAGGCGGCGACATCGGCGGCACCACCCGGACGCCCCGCGGCACGTCGTGACATGTCGGCACCGTCTTCCCCGTCGCCCAGACGCCCCGCGGTGCGTCGTCGTGGACAAGACGTTGTATGGCGCCGGCACCTCCGCCCGGGCACACTGCCCTCTCCAGTACAATCTTCATCAATGTCTCCCACAACACTCGCGTCGCCCACCGGGGATCGCCCCACGGTCTTCATCTCCTACAGCCACGTCGACGAGACATGGAAGGACCGCGTCGTCACGCACCTGAAGGTCTTGGAACCCGAAGGCGTGCTCGACATTTGGCACGACCGCCACATCGCCGCCGGAGACGATTGGCTCGCCAAGATCCAAGCGGCCATGGACCGCGCAGCAGTGGCCGTGCTCCTCATTTCGGCGGACTCCCTGGGCTCGAAATTCATCCTGGAGAACGAGGTTCCCTACCTGCTCGAACGCCAGACATCCCATGGAACCCGGATCATTCCGTTGATCGTCCGTCCCTGTCCGTGGTCGTCCGTGTCCTGGCTGTCCGCGCTTCAATGCCGGCCCAAGGACGGCCAACCCCTCTCCGGAAAGACCAGGCACAAGGCGGATGTGGCCCTGACTGCCCTGGCCCAGGAGATCCGAGATCACCTCGGCACCGCACCAAAACCTCGCCGCATCACTTCAGCCCCGCGCCTCGACCTCGGCCGCCTCCCCACGATCGGCCCCGAGTTCGTGGGCCGCGAGGCCGAGCTCGCCCGCCTCGACGCCGCCTGGGACGACCCCGTCACCCACGTCGTCACCCTCGTCGCCTTCGGAGGCGTCGGCAAGTCCGCCCTGGTGAGCCGCTGGCTCGATCGCCGCTCCGCCGCGGGCTGGCCCGACGTCCGTCGCGCCCTCGACTGGTCCTTCTACAGTCAAGGCACGGAAGAGCGCGTGACCTCCGCCGACCGCTTCCTCGACCACGCCTTGCGCTTCTTCGGCGATCCCGAACCCGCGGCCGGCTCGGCCCGGGACCGCGGTCTGCGGCTGGCCGATCTGGTGCGTCGGGAGAAGACGCTCCTGGTCCTCGACGGCGTCGAGCCGCTCCAGCACCCGCCGGGTCCGCTGGCGGGCCGCCTCAGAGATCCGGGCCTTGCCGCTCTCTTGAAAGGCCTCGCCGTTGCCAACCTCGGTCTCTGCCTCGTGACCACACGCGAGCACATCGCCGACCTCAACAACTTCACCCAGACGGCTCCGCAATGGAATTTGGAGCACCTCACCCCAGAGGCCGGCGCCATGCTGCTCCGCCGCCTCGGAGTGAAGGGGAAGGATTCGGAGCTGAGGGACGCCGCCGAGGAAATGGGCGGCCACGCCCTGGCGCTGACCCTTCTGGGCAACTACCTGCGCCGCGCCTATGGCGGCGACGTGCGGCGGCGCCGAGAGGTGGATCTGGGCAAGGCCGCGGAAGGGCAAGGCGGACATGCTTTCCGAGTAATCCGGGCTTATGCGCGCTGGCTGGGAAAGGGGACAGAGGGATCGATCCTTCGGCTGCTAGGACTCTTCGACAGGCCGGCCGATATGAAGGCTCTTGCCGCTCTGCAGGCGGCTCCCGTAATTCCAGGACTGACCGATGGTTTGTGGAAGAGAACGCGTTGGTGGCAAAAGAGGGAGCTGATCTCGACTGAGGATTGGACCGCGGCTGTTTCCGATCTCCGGGAACACGGACTCCTCCTGCCAGACGATCCACAACAAAGAGGAGCCCTCGACGCCCACCCTCTGGTCCGTGCCTACTTCCAAGAGGAGCTTGAGAAGGAGCGTCCCGAGGCTTGGCAGGAGGGCAACCTGCGGCTCTACGAGTACCTGAAGGATTTGGCGCCGGATCTCCCAAACACGCTGGAGGAGATGGAGCCTCTCTTCACCGCGATCGTCCACGGTTGCCGGGCGGGGCGGCAGCAGGAGGCATACAGGGAAGTCTATCGTCGTCGGATCCAGCGAGGCCAGGAGTTCTACAACACGAGAAAGCTCGGGGCATCGGGCTCCGAGCTGACAGCACTGTCTGGCTTTTTCGATCATTCCTGGGACCGGCCCTCCACAAGCCTCACCCCAGCGCATCAGGCGTTCGTCCTTAACGAGGCCGGCTTCACCCTGCGCGCCCTGGGCCGGCTGGCTGAGGCGGTTCAGCCGATGCAGGCTGGTTTGGAGGCGCGCCTCGCGCAAGAAGAGTGGCACAACGCTGCCATCTCAGCCGGCAACCTCAGCGAGCTGACCCTGACCCTCGGGGAGGTTCCGCGCGCCGTGGCCTTCGGGGAGCAGAGCGTCGAGCTGGCCGACCGCAGCGGCGATGACTCCTGGCGGCTGGCCAGTCGGACGACCCTGGCCGATGCCCTGCACCAAGCGGGCCGGTGGGAAGAGAGCCTGGAGGCCTTCCGCGAGGCCGAGGCGATGCAGGCGGAGTGGCAGCCCGAGTACCCGCGGCTCTACTCGCTACGGGGCTATCAATACTGTGACCTGCTGCTGAGCCGGGCGGAGCCGAAGGACGGGGCCGGGCTGGACGGGCTCGCTGCGAACCCGGAGCAGGTGCGGCGGTTCCGCGGGGCGTGCCGGGAGGTGCGGGAGCGGGCGACACAGACACTGCAGTGGGGTGAGGGCGGATATTCCCTCCTCGACATCGCTCTCGACCACCTGTCCCTGGGCCGGGCCTATCTTGGTCTGGCCCTGACGGCCCCCGACCCTGCAACGCCCGGCGAGGAGGCCGAGGCAGAGCTCGCGCAAACTGCGGAGCACCTGGAAAGCGCGGTGGACGGCCTGCGGCAGGCCGGAACGGAGGATCACTTGCCCCGCGGCTACCTAGCCCTTGCCGCCTTCCGGCGCCTGCAGGGTGACCTTCCCGGTGCCGAAGCCGACTTGGCCGAGGCCCTGGAGATCGCCGAGCGCGGCTCGATGCACCTTCACGAATGCGACGCCCACCTTGAATGGGCACGCCTTCGCCTCCGGCAGGAGGATACCGATGCGGCCCGGCGGCACGTGGTGGTGGCTCGGAAGATCGTGGCCGAGACTGGGTATAGGCGGCGGGAGCGGGAGGTGGGGTGGTTGGAGAGGAGGTTGTTGGGCGAAGGGGGTAGAGACGCTCCCAGCCCGTCCACGACACCCTCCGCAGGTCTATAACGGCGGGACGTCTCCGCGGCGGCCACGGCCTCCTGAACGACGATTACCTCTGACGGGGTGATGCCGTGGGTTGATCGGGCCGGGCTGTTGCCCCGGCGTAGACGTCCCGCCTTCCAGGGCCTGCTGTGGATATCGTGGAAGGGCTGGGAACGTCTCTACGTGTCCTTCGTTCAGCGGTTTGGGGCTGCGGTTTTGACCCCGTAGGGGACACCGTCGGTAGCCAGGGATTTCAATCCCTGGCATGGACGGCGTGGCAGATGCCTCCCCCGGCCGATCAGCCGTGACGATCCTTCCGCCGCCGGGTGGTTCGTGGGTTGGACCGCCGTCCCCGATCCTGGAGACGCCCCACGGGGTAGCTGGCGCTACCCGTTGGGCGTCTCTACATTCTTGTGGGGAGCGTTTCGGGAGATCCGGAGCGGGGCTTTTGCCTTGGCGGAGATGTCACCACTACGGCACCAGAAGACGCGCATCCACGGTCAGTCCCCCGCCCATCCAAACGGCGACGGCCCGGCCGGCGGCGGCGATCGAAGAGAGGATTTGATCTCCGCCTGTGCGCAGGTCGAGTTGGAGGTCGGGCCCCGAGGTGTTGCCGGCGGCGTCGAAGGTGCGGGCGAAGACGCCCAGGCCGCTGCCGTCGCGGCCGTTGCGATCGATCCACGCGACGACGAAGCTGCCGTCGGCGAGCACGGCGACCTGGGGCGCCGCGGTGAAGCGGCCGTGCTGGTTGACTGTCAGGACGTCGCCGAGGGGCCTGCCGTCAGGCGCGAGGCGGCTCGCCCGAATCTCGGACGGCGGGGTGTCGTCCGGATTGGGGGTCTCAGGCCTCCCAAAACCGTTCACCCAGGCCACGACGAAGCTGCCGTCCGGCGCCATGGAGAGCGACGGGAAGAGCTGGAGCTCGCCTTGACAGATGATGCAGCCGGGTGGGATCGGATCGAGGTCGGTCAACACCCCATCGCTCGTGAAGCGCTGCAGGAGGAGACCCGGCTGGTCGCAGAAACAGTCGGAGACGAGCGCCACGGAGCCGTCGGGCGCCACCGCCATGGCCGCCGGCACGATTCCGGAGTCGTCCGTTGGAACGCCAGTTTCCGTGAGCTGGAGGGCCGGTCCGGCCGCGGTGCCGTCACCGTGGAAGAAGCGCGCGACCGCATCGGTGTGGATGATGTTGAGCTCGGGGCCCGAGGAGTGATTGGAGGCCCAGGCGACGACGAAGCCGCCGTCCGCCGTGCCGGCGACCTTGCCGTTGTAGCGGCTGAGTGGGTTCGCTTGGTGCACCTGGAAAGCCGCGGTCAGCGGGTTGCCGTGCCGGTCGAGCTTGCGGGCGAAGACACTCGTGGAAAAACGGTCCCGCGGGCGGGGCTGCTCCCAAACGACGACGAAGCCGCCGTCCGAGGTGACGGCGATACCGTCCAGGACTTGATTGGCCGGCTTCATGAGACCGATCTCGGCGGAGACGGGCGTGCCGGAGGCGGCGAAAAGCCGCGCATGGATCACGGAGACCTTCGCTCCCGTGGTCCACGCCACGACGAAGCCGCCATCCGGAAAGACCGCGGTCTGGGGAGCCGTCCTGATCCCCGCCGCGGCGACCCGAATCTCGGGACCCGAGGGGGCCGCGAGGCCGAAGAGGGCGCCGGGGACGAGCAGGAACGCGAGGGCCAAGGCGTACAGACGGCGCGGCTTCATGGCGGCAACCTCCTGCCTTTTATGCTTCAAAGCATAGCACCGGCTAGAAGGTCGGTCGACTTCAGAAGATGACGCCTGCGTCGCCAGGGATTGAAATCCTTGGCTACTGACGCTTGTCCCCTCCGGGACCGCCATTTCGTTTCTGTGTCCCGCAGGGACTACCGAGGGTAGCCAGGTGATTTCAATCCCTGGCGACGTAGGCCGCGCTAAGACCCCTATCGAGATACCCTCCCAGGAAGAGACGCCTCACCCCTCCTCCGCCATTGCCGCCGCCATCGCCGGCGATTCCGCGGCCATGGCCTGAGAGCCCTTGCGGCCGGCGCGGGCGATGTGCTCCCCTTCGTAGGGCGTGGTGAGGAGGATCTTCGCCATGTCGACGGCCCGGCCGGCCAGCTCGCGGGCTGCTTCGTGGAGGGCCTCGCTGCCCTTCACGAAGGCGACGTTGCGCTCCATGTCCTCCGCCGTCCAGCCGCGGGAGTGGGCGATGTAGGGAAACTGGGGGAAGACGCAGCCCACCTCGGCGAAGAAGCCCAACATCTGACCCGCCACCGCCTGCACGTTGTCCTGGCCGCCGGTGATGATGAACGCCGCCACCTTGTTGCGCAGCAGGATGCGGTTGCGCAGGGTCACCTGGTTCTGCACGCAGTTCATCCGCTCCACCATCTTGTAGTAGAGCGAGCTCGCCGAGCCCCAGCGGATGGGCGTCGCCACGAGGATGGCGTCCGCCCAATGGACGACGCCCTCGTAGACTTCTTCGAGCTGGTCCGTGGGATCCATCTGGGTGATCGAGCACGGCCAGGTGCAGGCGTGGGCGCTCTTCGAGTAGTACCCCTCGCAGGCGCGGAACTTGAGGTCCGACAGGCGGATCATCCGGGTCTCGGAGCCAATGTCCGC
>DATIOS010000274.1:0-3144 GCA_035472915.1 Thermoanaerobaculia bacterium | reverse complement strand
TAGACCATCTCGATGGGATCTTCGATGGTGGTGACGTTGATCTCCCGGGTGCAGATGGTCTTCAGCGCCGAGTAGAGTGTCGTCGTCTTGCCAGAGCCGGTGGGGCCGGTGACCAGCACGATGCCGTGGGGACGGCTGATGAAATCGTTGAAGGTCTGCAGCTCGTCGGCATAGAAGCCCAGGCCGGTGAGGTCCTGCATCACCACCTGGGGATCGAAGATGCGCATCACCACCTTCTCGCCGAAGGCCACCGGCAGGGTGGAGACGCGCAGCTCGACCTCGCGGCCGCCGCGATTCATCTTCACCCGTCCGTCCTGAGGCCGGCGCTTCTCGGCGATGTCGAGGCGCGACATCGTCTTGATGCGGGAGGTGACGGCGGCGTGGACGATCTTCGGCATCTTCTGGATGTCGTGCAGCACGCCGTCGATGCGGAAGCGGATGAGGCTGTCCTCGCGCTTGGGCTCGACGTGGATGTCGCTCGCCCGGCTCTCGAAGGCGTGCTGGAGCATGAACTCGACGGCGTTGACGACGTGCTGGTCCGAGGACTCGATCTCGGCCTCGTTCTTCATCCGCACGAGCTGCTCGAGGTTGCCGAGGTCGATGCCGGCCGAAAGGTCGCGCTCGGCCCTCTTGACCGAGTGGCGCAGGCCGTAGAACTCGGTGATCGCCTTGAGGATGTCCGGCTCGGAGGCGACGACGAGTTGGATGTCGCGCCCGGCGATGCGGCGGAAGGAGTCGATCCCCTCGATGTCGTAGGGATTGGCGCAGGCCACCCGCAGCTTGCCGTCGGCCATGTCGAGGGGAATCATGCGGTGGCGGCGGGCGAACGGCCGCGACATCTTGGATTCGATCAGGTCGGCGTTGAGGTTGAGGGCGTCGATGCGCACGTGGCCGAGCTTGGCGTCGCCGGCGATGGCGAGGGCGACGTCCATCTCGCCGAGCGCGGCGCCCGAATCGCGCTGGTTGGGCAGCCGCATCTGCATCACCAGCTCATAGGCCACGGCCCGCTGCTCGAAGGCGTTGGCGTTGCGCATGCTGCGCGGCAACGCCCGGGCCTCCTGCTTGACGGCTTCGCCCTGCTCGGGCTTGAGAAAGCCCTGGCGTACCAGGATGTCCGCGATCAGCTCAGGCGTGAGGTTCATTGAGGGTGCAGTTTAGCGGAACTGCTAGACTCCGGCGCACCTTTCCATGTCCATTCCCCTTGCCGCCCTCCTCCTTGTGGTCTGTTCCAGCCTCGGTTGGTCGGGGTTCGACCTGCTGCGCAAGCTGCTGGTGCGCGAGGTGGCGCCGGTCGCTCTGCTTCTGTTGCTGACCCTGGGCTCTGTGCCGCTGTTCGCAGCCTGGGTGTGGATCGACGGAGTGGCGGCTCCGGCGCCCGGTTACCTGGCGCCCGCCCTGGGCTCCATAATTCTCAACGTGGTCAGCAATCTGCTGTTCCTTCACGGCGTGCGCGTCGCCCCGATCTCCGTCGCCATTCCCCTCTTGTCGCTGACACCGGTTTTCACCATGCTTTGGGCCATTCCCCTGCTCGGCGAGCGGCCGTCCGCGGCCGGAGTGGCCGGCATTCTGCTGGTGATCGCCGGCGCCACCTGGCTCAACTGGCCTCGGCGGCGCGCCGATCCGGCGCTGGCGGGCGGCGATCCCCGGCGTGCGCTCACCGGGGCGGCGATGGTTGCCACGACGGCCCTTTTGTGGTCGCTCACGTCGTCGCTGGACAAGATAGCGGTGGAGCGGGCGGGCGCGCCGCTGCACAGCCTGGTGCTCACCAGTGGAGTGGCGCTCGCCGTCTTTGGAATGCTCGCTCTCCAAGGAGGGCTCGGCGAGCTCGGCGGCGCGCGCCGCATTCCGGGGCTCCTGGTCCTCGCCCTGGTGATCTCCTCGGCGGCCCTCGGACTGCAGCTCCTGGCCATGCCCAAGGTCTTCGTGGGCACCATCGAGACGGTGAAGCGGGGGATCGGCAACTGCATGGCCCTGATCTATGGCCGGCTGTTCTTTCGTGAGGTCGTCACGCCCTCGAAGATCCTGGCCGTGGGTCTGATGGCGGCGGGAGTGGGGATGATTCTCGGATTTTAGATTTTGGATTTTAGATTTTGGATTAGAGAGTGGGGAAGGATCAGTGCACGATTCTTGCTTCGGCTGAGACGGGAGGTCTGACCGCCATGGAATTCCGCAATCCAAAATCTAAAATCCAAAATCCAAAATTGGCTCGCGTCGCGACCTTGCTCCTCCTCGTTCCCGTGTTGGCTTGCGGCGCGGCCAAACCTCACCTCGGCCGCATCAAGTTGCCGCCGGGTTTCTCGATCGCCGTGTACTCGCAGGCGGTGCCGGGCGCGCGGTCGCTGACGCAGTCGCCCAATGGAATCATCTACGTGGGTACAAGGGGTCAGGGGAAGGTCTACGCCCTGGTCGACAAGAACAAGGACGGCCGGGCCGACCAGGTGTTCACCATCGCCTCCGGTTTGAGCTCGCCCAACGGCGTCGCCTGGCGCGACGGCTCGCTCTACGTGGCGGAGATCTCCCGCATCCTGCGCTTCGATCACATCGACGACCACCTCGCCAGTCCGCCCAAGCCGGTGGTGGTCACCGGCGCGTATCCCAGCGACAGCCAGCACGGCTGGAAGTTCATCCGCTTCGGCCCGGACGGCAAGCTCTACGTACCGGTCGGCGCGCCGTGCAACATCTGCGAGCCGGGCGAGCCCTTTGCCAGCATCACCCGCATCGACCCCGTCGCTGTCCAGAAACCTGAAATCGTGGCGAGTGGAATTCGTAACACCGTGGGCTTCGACTGGCAGCCCGGAACCGGCGTCCTGTGGTTCACCGACAATGGCCGCGACATGATGGGCGACGACATGCCGCCTGACGAGCTGAATCGCGCCCCCAAGGCCGGCCTCCACTTCGGCTATCCCTACTGTCATGGCGGACGTTTTCCTGATCCCGAGCTCGGCGGCAAGCATCCGTGCTCGCAGTTCGTACCGCCGGCCATCGCTCTCGGTCCCCACGTCGCCGCCCTCGGCATGCGTTTCTACACCGGGACGATGTTTCCCCCTCGCTCCCGCGGCCAGATCTTCATCGCCGAGCATGGCTCGTGGAACCGCAGCGATCCAATCGGCTACCGGCTCATCCTGGTGCGGGTGGAAGGCGATC
>DATIOS010000273.1:0-18185 GCA_035472915.1 Thermoanaerobaculia bacterium | reverse complement strand
AGGCCCTGATCCCCGGCGGACCGTTCCGGCCTTCGCTGCGTCAGGACGTGACCTACGGCCTGCTGCTGGGCTTGCTCGCCGGCATCGCCGTCGCCGTGCTGATCGAGGTCTCGGACCGCACGGTGAAGTCGCCCGAGGAGGTCGAGCGGCGGCTGGGGTTGCCGCCGCTGGCGGTCATCCACGACGTGGCCGAGATCGGCAAGGCCTATGGTTACGCGGGCTATGGCTACGGCTACGCCTACGGCGAGCCGGCGCCGGAACCCGTCCGGACGCGCCCGACCCGCACCGCGCCGGAGAAACGGCTGACCAAGCAGAAGAAGAAGGACGCCGCAGCCGCGGCGGCCGCGCTGCCCTCCCAGATCGAATTGGTGCCCCACGAGCGTCCCCGCACGCTGATCTCCGAGGCGTACCGCTCGCTGCGCACGGCGCTGCTCCTCTCCTCGGCCCGCGAGCTCAAGACGATCGCCGTGACCTCGGCCGTGGCCGGCGAGGGCAAGACGGCCACCGCCGTGAACCTGGCCATCGTGCTGGCCCAGCTGGGCCGCCAGGTGTTGATCGTCGACTGCGACTTGCGCAAGCCGCGCCTGCACCAGGTGATGCGCATCTCGAACCGCTTCGGCCTGGTCAACCAGCTCACGACGACCGGCGAGCCGGAGCCGATCTTCCCCACCGAGGTGCCGAACCTGTGGTCCACGCCGTCGGGACCGATCCCGCCCAACCCGTCCGAGCTCCTGTCGTCGGATCGCATGCGCGATTGGCTGCGCGCCATGCGCGCCCGCTTCGACTTCGTCGTCCTCGACACACCGCCGGCCCTGGCGGTCACCGACGCCACGATCATCGGCCGGATGGTGGACGGTGTGGTGCTCACCCTGCGCAGCGGCAAGGTGACGCGCGAAGAAGCGCGGATCTGCCGCGACCGCTTGCAGAAGGCCGGCATCAAGATCTTCGGTGCCGTGCTCAACCGGTACCGCTCACTGCCCGCGGTCGGCAAGCGCTACAAGTATTACGAGTCCTACGGCGCCGAGGAGAGCCAGCCCAAAGCCGGTTCGGCCGCCTGATGATCGACCTGCACTGCCACATCCTGCCGGGCGTCGACGACGGCGCCGCGAGCCTGGAGGAAGCTGCCGCCATGTGCCGGCTCGCCGCCGAGGACGGCTGCGAGGCCATGGTCGCCACGCCGCACCAGCGGCGGGCGGAGTGGTGGAACACCGACCGCGAGAGCCTCGCCGCGCTCGCCGAGGACTTGCAAGACGCGGTGGGGCCGGACTTTCGCGTCTACCTGGGGGGCGAGGTCCACGTCGACTCCGAGCTTCTCGCCGAAGTCGAGAAGCTGCCCGACGGCGGCCTGCTTCCCCTCGCCGGCTCGCGCTATCTGCTCATCGAGCTCGACTTCCTGGGCACGGCAAGAGACGCCATTCACCTCGTTCACGAGCTGTCGGTCGCCGGCTGGCACCCGATCATCGCCCATCCCGAGTTCATCCCGTGGCTGGCGCCCGATCCGGCCCTCATCGCCCGCCTGGTCTCGCTCGGCGCCTCGACCCAGGTGACGGCGATGAGCGTCACCGGCGACTTCGGCCGCAGGCCCCAGAACGACGTCTTTTCCCTGCTCGACGCCGGGCTGGTCCACTTCGTGGCCAGTGACGCGCACGGCATCCGCCGCCGTCCTCCCGGCCTCGCCCGCGCTCACGCCGTCATCGCCGGACGCTGGGGCGAGGACGTGGCACAGCGCCTGGTCGTCGACAACCCCCGGGCTGTAGTGGCAGATCGCCCGCTGCCAGGAAGCGTATGAGATTCAAGCTCCTGCCGCTGATCCCGCTGCTCCTGGCGGCCACGTCGCTCCACGCGGCCGTCGACCCGTTCTACTTGAGCCTGCTGCGCGACGGCCAGCTCGCCTTCGACCGCAAGGATTTTCCAACCGCCGTTCGGCACCTGCACCTGGCGTGCTTCGGCATGCTCGAAGATCCACGCCCGCTGGTGGATTGCCTGGCGCGGCTGGCGCTGGCCCAGGATCGCGCCGAAGACCTGGATGGCTTCCGCGAAACGTTCAGGCGCCTGGCGGAGGTGGAGGATCGCTTCAACGCCTACACCCAGGGGGGAGTCTCGCCGGAGCTGCGGGCTGCTCTTGAAGTGCGGCTGGTGGCTCGTCTGCCCGCCGCCACCCTGGAAAACGAGCCGGCCTTCCGCTCCTTGGTGGCGAAGAAGGCTCCGGCCGCGGGGACGGCGAAAAAGACCGACTCCCCCGCTCTGGTGGCAAAAAAGCCGGAATCGCCGCCTACCGTGATCAAGAAACCAACGCTGCCGGCGGCCACGACACCGGCTCCGGCGCCAACGCCGGCACCGCCCGCGCCGTCGGCCACGCCGGGCAAGGTGCCGCCAACCCTTTCGACCCCCTCGGTCAAGCCCCCTGCGGCCGAGAACCAAACGGCTGCGAAGCCGGAGTCCAAGCCGATCACCGACGCCGAGCGCAAGAAGATGGACCAGGCCCGTCAGCTCCTCTCCCAGGAGCGCCCCGCAAAGGACCTGAAGCAGGCCTTTCAGCTCGCCCGCGAGGTGGCCGACGCCCATCCCGGCGCCAAGGAGGCGCAGCACCTGACGGCCGAGGCCGCCTACCGCATTTCCCGCTGGAGCGACGCCGCGGCCTACTTCCGCCGCGGCGGCGATCCCGGAGACGACGAGCCCGAGCGGCTCTTCTACATGGCGGTGGCCCTCCACGAGCTCGGAGACGACACCGCCGCCGCCGCCGCCCTCAAGCGCGCCCTGCCCAACCTGCGGCGGACGCCTTACGTGGACTCCTACGCCAAGACAATCCTGGGCCAATGATGCCCAAAGTGCGGAACTCGGGTACAATAAGGTAATCGGGAGGAATCCAAAATGAGAGTGCGTATCTTCATTGCTGCCGGCCTGCTGCTCGCTGGCGCTGTCGCCGCCGGGGCGCAGAACCCACAGACGGTCACTCTGGAGAAAATGAGCTGCATGCCCAAGGAGCAGAACGGCGTCGTCCGCGCCAACCTCCCAGCTCTGACCACCGGGCAGTCCCCCCGGCTCTACTTTCGCTGGCGGGACCATGAAGACTTCTACTGGGTAGCCCTCGAAGCCGAGCCCGGCGGGCATTACTGGGCGGTGCCGCCCAAGCCCGAGATGCGCAACGAGCAGGTGGAGGTCTACAGCGCCGTGGTCGACGCCACCGGCCGGGTGGCCGCCCGCTCCGAATCCCAGATCATCAAGATCACGAAGGACTGCAAGGTTCAGCTCAACGAGAAAGAACGCGGCGTCGCCGAGAACCTGACCGTGGGCGAGACTTCCGCCAAGCAGCAGGGGCAGAAGGTGCTGGCCTTCCTCTGCGACGGCGTGGTGACGCGGATCAATCACGCCGGCATTCGCCGTTCCGACGAGGTGTGCCGCGCCTGCGTCATCGCCTGGTGGCAGCGCAAGGCGATTCTGATCCCCGCCGCCATCACCGGCGTCGGCGTCGTGGTCACCGAGCAGCCCGAGCCGTCGCCCGCGCGGCCCTGAAGGCTGGCTGTCTCCATTCCCCCCCTTCTCCGCACTGTAGAGTGCGGGTGCGTTCAATCGTCCCCTGAAGGGGTCGGTGAACCGCCCATGCTTGGCACGTCGACTCTCCCGGCCGGCCTCCCGGCTGTTCTGTTCGTGCTCCCAACCTTTCGAGGAAGCTCATGACGAATGTTTCTGTGTTCCCTGTTCCGCAGCCCGATCCGCGGCCCGAAGGCGCCGCGAGCCACCTTATCGAGCCCCACGGCGGCACGCTGGTCGAGCCGCTGGTCGGCCCCGAGCGTGCCGCCGAGCTCAAAGCGGCTTCCCGCGATTGGCCCTCCTGGGACCTCACGCCGCGCCAGTTCTGTGACCTCGAGCTGATTCTGAACGGCGGCTTCTCGCCGTTGACCGGTTTCATGAAGCGGGCCGACCATGACTCGGTTTGCGACCGTATGCGCCTGTCCGACGGCACTCTGTGGCCGATTCCAATTCTGCTCGACGTGACGCCGCAGACGGCGGAGAAGCTGCGCACCGGCGGCCGGCTCGCGCTGCGCGACCCCGAGGGGGTGATGCTGGCGGCGATGACGGTCGAAGAGATGTGGGAGCCGGACCGCGAGAAGAGCGCCGAGGCCACCTTCGGCACCACCAATCCCGACCACCCGGGAGTCGCCCACCTGCTGCACAAGACCAACATCGTGGCCGTGGGCGGCCGGCTCGAGGGATTGCAGCTCCCCATCCATTACGACTTTCGTTCGCTGCGTCATACGCCGGCCGAGTTGCGGGCTGAGTTCGCCCGCATGGGCTGGCGCCGGGTGGTGGCCTTCCAGACCCGCAATCCCATGCACCGCGCCCACTGCGAGCTCACCCTGCGCGCCGCCAAAGAGGTGCGGGCCAGCCTGCTCATCCACCCCACCGTCGGCATGACCAAGCCGGGCGACATCGACCACTACACCCGCGTGCGGTGCTACCAGGCCGTGCTGCCGCGCCTGCCGCAGCACACGGCGAAGCTCTCGCTGCTGCCGCTTGCCATGCGCATGGCGGGGCCACGCGAGGCGATGCTCCACGCCCTGATCCGCAAGAACTACGGCTGCACCCACTTCATCGTCGGCCGCGATCACGCGAGCCCCGGCTCCGACCGCCAGGGCAAGCCGTTCTACGGCCCGTACGACGCCCAGGTCCTCCTCCAGCAGCACCAGGACGAGCTTGGGGTCGAAATGGTGCCGTTCAAGATGGTCTCCTACGTCGAGGACCTCGACACCTACATGCCGCAGGACGAGATCCCGCCCGGCTCCCGCACCCTCGACATCTCCGGCACCGAGCTGCGCCGCCGCCTGCAGGAAGGCCGCGACCTGCCCTCCTGGTTCACCTTCCCCGAGGTGGCCGACGAGCTGCGGCGCACCCATCCGCCGCGCAAGCAGCAGGGCTTCACCGTCTTTTTCACGGGCCTTTCGGGCGCCGGCAAATCGACCATCGCCTCGGCGCTGCTGGTGAAATTCATGGAGACCGGCGGCCGGCCGGTGACCCTGCTCGACGGCGACATGGTGCGCAAGAACCTCTCGTCCGAGCTCAATTTCTCCAAGGAGCACCGCGACATCAACATCCGGCGCATCGGTTACGTCGCCTCGGAGATCACCAAGAACGGCGGCATCGCCATCTGCGCGCCCATCGCCCCCTACGACAGCGTGCGCAAGGAGGTGCGGTCGACGATCGAGGCGGGCGGCGGCTTCGTGCTCGTCCACGCCGCCACACCGATCGAGATCTGCGAGCAGCGCGACCGCAAAGGCCTCTACGCCAAGGCGCGGGCCGGCCTGGTCAAAGAGTTCACCGGCATCTCCGACCCTTACGAGGAGCCCATGGACGCCGAAGTGGTGATCGACACCACCGTCCTCTCTCCGGAGGAGGCGGCGCAGGAGATCCTGCTCTACCTTGAGCGGGAGGGCTACGTCGGCGGATCGCTGGAGGAAAAGTGAGTGAGGAGGATCTCACCGCCGATCTGACGCGTATCGCCGAGGCGCTGGAGCAGGCGAAGGCCGCGCTCCAGCGCTTCACCTCCGGAGACGTGGCGTCACGGTACAAGCAAGGCGACGACCCCGTCACCGAAGCGGACACCGCGGTCGACGCTCTGCTCAAGCAGTTCCTCCCCCAGGAGGGCGACGGCTGGCTTTCCGAGGAGACGGAAGACGACCTTTCGCGCCTGGGCCGCCGCCGCGTCTGGGTGGTGGACCCGCTCGACGGCACCCGCGAGTTCGTGACCGGCATCCCCGAATGGTGCGTCTCAGTGGGACTGGTGGTGGACGGTGAGCCCGTGGCCGGCGGCCTGCTCAATCCGGCGACGGGCGAGACGATTCTCGGCGCCCGCGGTCTCGGGGTGACGTTGAATGGCCAGCCGGTGCGGGTCAGCGACCGGCCGTCCCTCGCCGGAGCCACGGTACTGGCAAGCCGCAGCGAAGTGAAGCGGGGCGAGTGGAACGGCTACCGCGACCCACTATTCACCATCCGGCCCACCGGCTCCGTGGCCTACAAGCTCGGTTTGGTGGCCACCGGCCTCGCGGACGCCACCTGGACTCTCACTCCCAAACACGAGTGGGACGTCGCCGCCGGTGTCGCCCTGGTCCTGGCTGCCGGCGGCGCCATCGTCACCGGCTCTCCTACCGAGGCCCGCTTCAACCGCGAGACCCCGAAGCTTTCGCGGCTGATCGCGGCCCCACCGAAGCTGCTGCCGGAGATCGAAGCCGAGATCGCCCGGCGGGGGTGACCGCCGTTACGGCTTGTACGGCAGTGCCGCTCCCAGCTTGCGGGCGGCGCGGTCCTGAATCCAGTGCGGATCCCACCACTCCACCGGGGTCACGGCGAGACCCTGGAGGAGCATGGTGAAGTGGAGATGGTCGCCGCCGGCGAGGCCGGTCTGGCCCGAGCGGCCCAGCTCCTGGCCCCGCTGCACCATGTCGCCCTCCTTGACCGAGATCGACGAAAGGTGGCCGTAGAGGCTCTGCAAACCGTAGCCGTGGTCGAGGACGACGGCGTTGCCATAGATGCCGAAGAAGCGGGCCAGCACCACCTTGCCGCTGTTCGAGGCCGGAACCGCGTCATGAGTCACCGAGGCCATGTCGAACCCCAGGTGATCCTCCTTGTCGATGGGCTTGCCGTTGTAGACATAGGTCCGACGCTGGGCGAAGGCGGCCGTGATCTTGGCGTTGGGCATGGGCAGGAACGCCTGGTTCCAGAGGAACTTCGGTTCGGACTTCTTCCCCAGGTCCTTGAGCGTCGCGGCGTTCTTCTTGCGCAGCTCACGGTTGATCCAGACGTAGTTCTTGAGCAGGTCTCCCTGGTCCGCGACCTCGGGCGACTGGCCCATGATCTCCGGCACCACCTTGTTCATGAAGGCATCGGTGACCTGGATGGTATCGGTTGTCATCGGCCGCGGGGTGAATTTGTCGATGACGTTGGCTTCCGCGCGGTTGCCCACCTCGTCTTCGGCGATCAGGCGCACGCCGGAGGGGTCCGCCGTGTCGTAGGGGATGGCGAAGAAAGCGAATCGCGCCTGCCTGTCGCCACCGGGCGTGGGGAAGCCTGGAAACCACCAGTCGCCGAAGCGCACCCCGTCGCGGACCGTTCCCTCCCCCACCCGGTAGACCACGGTCTCGCAGCCGCCCTGGTTGAGGTAGTGAAAAGTCGACGAGATCTGCAAGGTGGGCGGCGCCAGGCGCACCGGCAGCTTGATCTCGGCCGTCACAGGATCGGGGGTGCGTAGGAAAGAGCCAGCCCGCTCGGCGGTGACCCTCACCGTGGCCTCGCCGGTACGCAGGCCTTGAACCGTCTCGCGGCCCACCTCGACCCGCAGCACGAGAGGTGGAGCTCCTCCCAGATGCCAGATCGACCGCGGTTGAACCGCCTGCTCCAAAACCGGCTTGACGTCCAGGTTCTGGACCACCTCGACCCGCACCTTCTGCACCCGCTGCGGGTCGTCGATACGCACCTGGATGGGCGTCCGCCTCCCGATTCCCGGCAACGCCGATTCGACCACCACCTTCGGTGTCGCCCCCGTATAGAAGGTGGCAAACAGTGCCACGGCAATCACCAGCAATCCCACCCCCAGCAGCGCCCGCAGGAGACACCCCGCGGCCTTCCGGCTCTCTCGATCTCGACGCACCATCGACAACCTTCTTTCCTTGCGGCTCACGGCTGGGCCGGCGGAGCGGAGCGCCTAGGGGCAGCACCTGTGGAGGACCCCGCCAGCCACGGTCGGGGCATCATAACCGACTGCCGAGAAACACCGGCCGCCGGATGCCGCCGGTCCCTGACACTCAGGGAAAATTTGACAAACCTATGCGCGGATTGAAAATCATGGGATAGATGGGAATGAACTTCCCTCTTCCGGGGTTGGCGATATTGGGGAAACCCGACCCGGCGTACAAGGCCCCGGACCTGGGCTGTCTGGGGATGACCCTACAACTCTGTCACCGCAACCCTTGGGTCTGGAGGTGTGGCCGCGTGCCCGCAAAGTCTCTGCGTATCCGTCTCGGAATCCTCATCTGTCTGGCGATTTCTTCTCTGCTCACCGTTTCTGTCCTGATCAGCTCCCCGCAACCCGCGGCCCTCGTTGTCTCGGCGAAATCAGAAAAGGGCTGGCGGCATCCGTCGACTCTTGCCAAGAACTTGTACGCCCCGGCCGCCCAGGCCCTCAGGAAGCGTAACTTGCAAGTCGCGCGCCAGGAGCTGGAGAAAGTGGCAGTCCTGCACCCTGAGCAAGCGGCCCAGACGCGGGTGGTGGCCGGTCTCTATGCCCAGGCTGCTGGGGACACGTCTCTCGCCACCCATCTCCTGACGGCGGCGGCGACTCCCGGAGCGCTGGAGGACTGGCGGCTCTACCTCCTTGCCGACAGCGCGCGCCGGCGAGGCGATGTCGCCCTGGCCCGCAGCACCCTGGCCCGACTGCTCGCCGACTGCCCCGCCTCACCGTTGCGCCCGCGCGCCTTTCTCGATTCGGCAAAGCTTGCTGCAGCCAGCGGCGACGAACGCGGGGCCCTCGATCTCGCAACCCAGGCTCGCGCGGCGGGAGTCGAAGGCGACGAGGGGCGAGAGCTGGACAACCTGGCCTGGAAGCTCGGCCTCAAGCTCGCAGACCCCCAGGCGCAACGCGAGGCCGGTCTCCGGCTGCTGATGGAGGATCCTCTCTCCGCCGCGGCCGCCCAGGCCGCTCACTCCTTCCGCCTTCTCGACGGCGGACGGGACTGGACACGCCAGCTCGCACCACCCGAGGTGCTGCGCCGCGCCCAGTCCTTCCTCGAGAGCGGCAGCGTATTCGCGGCCCTCAGCACGCTCGACGCGGTACCGGACGAGGAGCGCACCTTCGAATGGAACCTGCTCCGGGCGCGTTGTCTCACCCAGTCCGGCCGCAGCCGCGAGGCCTTCAGCCTTCTGGGCTCCCTTTCTGCAGCAACCAACGACGAGCGGACCTCCCTCGACTGGGAGCGGGTGCAGGCCATGGCGGAGGCCGGCGAGGCACAATCCGCCTCCGTCTATCTCCAGCGTCTGTTGACCTCGAACGCCCGGCTCCAGCTCTCGGAGGTCTCGCTTCGCCGGCTCTACAAAGACTTCCTGAGCGCCGGCCTGTTTCAGCCGGCGGTGGACACGCTGCGGCTGCTGCGGCGGCTCGATCCCCAGGACGACACCGGCGCCGCCGCCCTCTGGGAACGCGGCTGGCGGGAGTACCAGAGCGGCCAGAAGGCGAGTGCCATTGACTCCTGGACGGTGCTTGCCGAGCTCTATCCCAACTGCGGCGACGCCCACCGCGGGATCTACTGGAAGGCGCGGGTGCTGGAGGAGCTTGGCCAGGCGGACACGGCGCGCGAGCTCTATCGCGGTCTGATCGCCACCTCGGACACCAGCAATTTCTACACCCGTCAGGCTCTCGCCCGGCTCGGCGAGACCCAGGAGCCGGAAGGCCTGGCCCTCGCCAGCGCCCCGGCGGCAGACTGGCCGGCGGAAGCCGTCCTGAAGCGCGCCAAGCTGCTCACCGATCTCGGGCTGGACGAGCTCGCGAGCCAGGAGCTCAATCTGGTCGCGGCCGAGGCGAATCGGCGAGACGTGCTGGCGCTCAAGGGACTCATCCTCTGTCACAAAGGGGATTTGCGCAGCGGCTTGGTGCTGCTCCGGGAGGCCTTCCCGGCTCTCGGCGGACCCTACCAGTCCTCGGTCCCACAAGAGATTCTTTTCGCCTACTACCCGTTGCCCGAGGAGTACGCCGGCGCCATTCTCTCCTATGCCCGCAGCGCCGGCGTGCCCCCCAGCCTGGTGGCCGGCATCATCCGACAGGAAAGCGCCTTCGATCCCCGAGCCACCAGCCTCACGGGAGCACGCGGCCTGATGCAGCTGATGCCGCCGACCGCTCGCGAGCTGGCGGCTAGGGTCGGGGTCGCCTATCAGCCGGGCAAGCTCTTCAATCCCGACCTCAGCGTCCGGCTGGGGACCATCTACGTCAAGGAGTTGCTAACTGACTTTGACGGCAATCTGGAGCTCGCCCTCGCCGGCTACAACGGTGGACCGAACCGCATCCGCCGCCTCTGGCAGGAGTCCGGGCCTTCGGCCCGCATGGACGTGTTCCTCGAAACCCTGAGTCTTGACGAGTCGCGGAACTACGTCAAACGCATCCTGGTGTTGGCGGACAGCTACCGGCAGCTCTATCCTTCGCTGGTTTGAAGGCCGTGGGCAGAAGTCTTGCTTACACGGTCTACGAACTTATGCCAAAGGAGACGACGATGAATCTGTATGTAGGGAACCTGCCCTACCGAATCACGGAAGACCAGTTGAGAGCCGCCTTTGAGGAGTATGGCAACGTCTCGTCGTGCACCATCATCAAAGACAAGGTCACGGGTCAGTCCAAGGGCTTCGGCTTCTTGGAGATGCCGGAGCATTCGGAGGCCGAAGCGGCCATCAGCAACCTGAACGGCCACGATTTGATGGGCCGCAAGATCAACGTCAACGAAGCCCGGCCCCGTGAGGGCGGAGGTGGCGGCGGTGGCGGCAGCCGTGGTGCCGGCGGCGGGGGCGGCGGCCGGCGCGACAACTACGGCGGTGGCTACGGCGGCGGCAGCGGCGAGCGCTGGTAAGCCTCTTCCGGCGAGCATCTCGCGGCAGCGGGCACCTTCTCTGCGTGGGGCGGCATTTCTCTGGCCGTCCGGTGGGAGTTTTTTCCATCCGCCGGCCATCGCCTCCCGTCTACGCCTTTCTTCTGCCGCGTAAATTTTCTCTTCGGCTTTCTCGTTTTTTCCCGTCGCTTTTCTCGGGAGCCTGCACTAGAGTATCGGCCTCACCCGCTTGGAGGCTCGACCATGCTGCAGGAGTTGACCCCGGCCTCTTTCGAGGCGCACCTCAATACACCCTTCCAAGTTGAAGTTGGGGGCAGCGCTCAATTCGAGATGATCCTTTCCGAGGTGAAGCTCCATGAGCCGCACCCCGGGCCGCGAGCCCAGCCCTTCTCCGTCTACTTCAGCGGTCCTGGAAGTCCCCTCTTGCGCCAACAGATCTACAAGGTCGCGCACGACCAGATGGGAGAGCTCGACATCTTCCTGGTCCCGATTGGTCCGCACCCGAAAAGAGGCGGGATGGTCTACGAGGCGGTCTTCAACTGAGGCTAGGCGCCTTCCACTCCATCAACACGTACGGTCCGCGCTCCTCGATGGGCCGGAATCCCAGCCGCTCATAGAGTCGCATCGCCGGGTTGTAGACCTCGACGTGGATGGTGACCGGCTTACCGGCAGCCTCTCCCTCCGCCAGCAAGTCGCGCAGCATCGACGTGCCGAGCCCCCCGTGGCGATACTCCGGCAGCAGAGTGACGTCCACCAGCCGGATTTCGCGCGCCCGGCGGTGAACGTAGAGGCGCCCCGCGGGAGCGCCGTCCACGAGAATGACGTTCCACTGCGCACCCTGATAGTGGTCCTGATACCAGGCGTGCTGGGCGTTGAATTGATGCTCGACGAAGGCGTCTTTCTGCTCTGGCGTCCAGTCGATCACCATGGCAAGCTCCTCCTCCCGGGTGGATCGGTACACCTGGCGAAGGAAATCCATGTCGGCCGGCCCAATCGGCCGGAGGGTGATGCGTGAATCCAAGTCAATCCCTTCGGCTAGGCCGCCGGTGCCGGCTCCGACTCCATCGAAACTAGGACGGAGAATATCTCCGCTGGAGCGCTCCGGGCGAGGTCCGACAGCGGGATCTCCGATTGCCACGCCCTGGGATCGAACCCGAAGACGTACAGACCCCGCCGCAGTTTCGGTCGGCCCGACTCGTTGTCGAGGGTGAACCTCGTTCGCAGCACCTTGGAGGTGCCGTTCGAGGCGCGAACCCGCAGCACGAACTCAGGCAATACCTGCCAGTCCAGCGGAAAACGGAAGCTCGTCGGTGGACTGGGATTCCAACCGGGCCTCTGCCGCAGACTCCAGACGTAGAACGAGAGGGGCGCTGGAAAAACCGGGTCCGAAGACGGGAAGATCGCTTCGAGATCGACCGCCGGAGGAACGTCCCGCTGGCGCTTGCGTTCCACGGCGGCCACCGGAGGATAGAGACCGTGAACGCGAATCCGCAACGGCTGGCCGGGAAGTGAAGTGTCCGCCTGGAACAGGCTCGTGGCGGGAATGATCACGGGAGAGGCGTCCGTCGCCTCTGCCTCGGCCGCCGCCGCAGGACGCCGGATCTGGCGCGGCAACCGCTTGAGATCGCGGATCTCTTCGCTGCCGTCGAGATAGCCGACGGACATCGTCTGGACGGCCGCATCCGCCGCAACGGACGCCAGCGGCTCGGCCCAGGCCAGATTTCCAAAAAGGGGCATCAACAGTCCGGCCGAACCCAAGGCAAGAAAATCGCGGCGCCGGAGAAAAGAAGGTGGGTCTGACTCCGAATGGTTCATAGGACCCTCCAAAATAAATGTCAATACGCAAATATAAAAGATATGACGCCGGCTCCTGTGGGAGCCGGCGGGTCCCACCAGTATTTAGGTCCTGGGCGGGTAGACGCCCTGCAGCGCGATGCAGAAGTTGAGAGTCAGATACGGCTGCATGTTGTTGTGCGGCTGGTCGCCGCCGGCGGGGGCGAGGGCGTTACTGCTGAGTTGTGTGATGGCGCCGGGGGTGCCGTATTGGCCGATGCCAACGCCCGCTGCCAGCAACTCGTTAACGGGACTCTGATCCGTTGCGTCAGATTGGGAGACGATGAAGCCATGGCTATGCGAAGGGATCTCCGATTCCAGGAGCGACACGGTGTCGGAACCCCCGGTCTCGCCCAGATCATGGAGCGACAGTCCAGGTCCCTGCCCCGGATGCATGGGAGCATTCCCCTGCATGTTGGGCAAGGCGAAATTGGATTTGCCGTCTCCGCCATAGGTGGTTCCCAGCAGGGAAAAAAGCGCGGTGTTTTGGCTCAGCGGGAGGATTTGGCCATCACAGAACGCCCACCCCTTGGGCGCGAAGTTGAACGGGAAGATGCGAATCTCGGCGACGAAAGGATCCATGGCTCGCTCCTAGGTTTGAGACGGGAAAATCCCGAACAACGAGATGATGAAGTCGACGCAGAGATACGGCTGGAAGTTGTCGTGGGGTTGCGATCCTCCGACGGACGAGATGCTGTTGGGGCTGAGCGATGTCGTCGGGGCGTCGGTACCATAGGGGGTGATCGTCGAGGCCGAGGTTATCCCGGGTACTACACTGGATGACGGCGTAGTATCCGAAGTCGGATTTCTCGTCGCCAGCATTGCATGGCTGTGCGCAGGAATCTGCGACACCGTCAGCGTCACGGTCTCCACGCCGCCGGTCTCGGCAAGCGTAAAACCGTTGCCAAAGTGGAGCGGGACGCGACCGCGCAGATCGGGCAGCGCAAACGTCGACTGGCCGTCGCCGCCGTACGTCGTCCCGATAAGGTTGAACAGGGTCTCGTACTCCGAGATCGGCAACAACTGCCCCTCACAGAACATCCAGCCCGCGGGCGCGAAGTTCCCGGCAAACATCCGAATCTCACCAACATAAGGCTGCGCCATGGTGCTCTCCTCAGGTCTGGCTCGGGAAAATGCCCTGTAGGGCGATGCTGAAGTTCAGGATCAGGAACGGCTGCATGTTCAGATGCGCTTGGCTGCCGCCGACGTTGGCCACTGCGTTCGGCGCCATGGCGACGAGGTTCGAGGCCGCGCTGGCGTACAGGTTCGAGGCGGTGCTCTTGGCGAGCATCAAACTGCTGGTCGGATTGTTGGTCGAAGCTGTTGCCGTCGTGGCGTTCTCGGTATGCGTGTGCGTCGGAATCTCGGAAATCGACAGCGTGTGACCCTGCTCTCCTCCCCTCTCTCCCAAGGTGTGACCGCTACCCATGTGGATTGGCACGCGGCCCTGGAGGTTCGGCAAGCCGAAATTGACCCGGCCGTCTCCTCCGTAGGTGGTCCCCAGTAGCGAAAAGAGGCCCTGATTCTGGTTGATAGGTAGAAGTTGCCCATCGCAGAGGGCCCATCCCTTAGGTGGGAAGCCAAAACTCATGATCCTGATCTCAGAAAGAAATGGTTCCGCCATGAATCCTCCCGAAAAGATGCTGCCGGTGAATCCCGCAATGGCCGGCACCGGAGAGACCCCGGAGCCGGCCAACCATGAAATCCGTTCTACGGCAACGAACAGTTGGAGAAGCCGCTCGTCGCCGAGAGCAGCAGCGTGCCGTTGCCCGCCGGGTTGAGGCCGTTGACATAGGTCTCGACTCCGGGCGTGCTGGTCGCCGCCATACCGTTGATGCCGAACGCATTGGTAGCTGGAGCCGTGCCCTGCTTGCGCAGCCCGAGGCCCTGCACGCCACCGCTGCCCGCGCTGGTATTGCCCGTGATGTTGAGACAGACGCTGTCGTTCACGGACGAAGCGTTGCCGGCGTCGACCCGGATACCTTCCCGCACGCCTGTGAGGGGCGCGGCGACCGTGTTGTTCTGGATCTTCACCTTCAGGTTGCCAGTGGCTCCCCGGGCCACCGCCAAGATGCCGTTGCCGTCGGTGGCACTGACGTTGTTGCTGGTGATGGTCCAGGTCATGTCAGGGGTATCTGAAGTCCCGAATGTCACCCCGGTGCCGCCGCCGACGCCGTTTGAAGCCACCGTGTTATTGGCCACGATCACGTTGCCGTTGACGGTGAAGGTTGAGGTCGTGTCGCCGTTGCCGCCGCATAGGATCGCCGTACCAGCCATGTTGGTCAGCGGGTTCGCGACTGTGCCGTTGTTCGAGATGTTGAAGTTGCCCTGGCCCTTGCCGCCGACGCTGGCGATGATGGCGCTGGTCCCCAGCGGGACCGCGGCGCTCTGGCCTTTGATCGTGTTGTTGGTGATGTTAATGATGTTCGAGCCGCTGCCCGCGATACCGAAGTTCCCGATCGGACCGGCGGCGTTGGCGTTCCCTCCCTGCGCCAGGATGCCGGCGCCGCTCGGAAAGTTGGAGATGATGTTGGTCGAGAGCGTCGCCTGGGTGACGGTGGCGGCGGTGGTGGCCGAACCGAGCGCCTGCAGGCGGATCCCCGAGCCGTTGGAAGTGGCCGCTGTCGTGGGGCTGGTGATCGTGTTGTTCGAGATCGTGATGCTGCTCAACGTGCCGCTGAAGTTCTGCACGTCCACCCCATGCCACACCGAGTTCAGCAGCGAGTTCCCGGTGATCATCACGGTTCCGGAGACGTTGTTCTCCGTCCCGGCCACCGCGGTGTTGAAGGCGATGTTCGACTGGGCGGCCCCGGAGCCGGTCGTATCAATCGTGCCGTTCGTGAACGTGAAGTTCGTCACCGTCGTGCCGTTCACGCCGCTGCCACCCGTGTTCTTGATCGTCACCGCATTGAACGACGGGCTCAGCGTGCTACTCAGCGACACGCCGTGGCTCGTCGTCTTCTGGATCGTTCCGCCATTCACTGTCAGGCTACCCGAAGCCCCCGTGTTGTTGAGCACGATACCGCTCGCCGGACCGCTCGCCGCAGTGCCCGCGGAGACGCTGGTGAACTTCAAGCCTGAGGCCCCGATCGTGGTGTTCGCCACGTTGAGCGCCGTGCCCGTGGTGGTGGTGATCGTGCTCGTCGTATCCGTCGACGTCACCGTGCCGCCACCTGTTGCCGTGAAGGCGTCGTTGGCGCCGGTGGTCAGGCTGATCGGCTTGGTGAAGCTGATCGTCGAGCCGGTGTTGTTGTTGAGGAAGATGCCGGTTCCGCCCGTAGCCGTGATCGCACCGTTGAAGGTCGTCGAACCGCTGCCCTTGCTGGTCACCGAGACCGAGCGGCCCGCCGAGTTGGTGATCGTGCCGCCGTAGCTGATCGTCGCCGTGCCGGCGTTGACGTTGAACGACGTGCCCGTCGCGTTGCTGATCGCGCTGCCGCTGCCGGCTGCGAACGTACCCGTGACAGTGTCGAGGGAGACACCTGTCGTCGAGCTGTTCGTGCTCTTGATGCTCGTCGGCTGCAGGTCGATCGTGGCGTTCGTCGCGCTGACTGCCGGACCGCCGATCGCCTCGAAGATGGCGACGCCGGCGCCCACGGTGACCTGCGTACCGGTCCCCCCTGCGATGTTCACCGCTCCCGTACCCGTGGCGGAGAGACCGGCGCCGCCGTCCGCGAAGATGTCGAGGTCCGTGAAGCGGAGATCGCCCGCGACGTTCGACAGCACCACGCCGGAGCCGCCGACGCCATTGCCCGAGGCTCCCACCACGGTCGAGCCGCCGCTAACAAATTCGTAAGCCGCGGTGCCCGCATTTGCATCGAATTTGGCGTTGGTGATGGAGATGCCCGTCCCGACGGTGTTCTGGTGGACGCTGTTGTTGGCGAAGCCGGTGATGGTCGTCGAAGCGATGGCTCCGCCGTTGATGTTCACCGCGTTGGCCGCCGAGAGAATCCCGGTGTTGTTGCTGAAGTCGAGTTGCAGTTGCCCACCTGTCCGGTTGATGTCCACGGCGTTACCTGTATGGGTACCGGCGGCGTTCCAACCGTTGCCGGTGATGCTCAGCGTCAGCGTCCCCGTGCCACCGGCGTTTACGTCGATCCCCTCGGCCCCCGCCGAACGGATCACGTTGTTCTGGATCGAGAACGTCCCGGTACCACCGAAGGCGCCCGTCGTCGTCCAGTCGATGGCGTTGCCGCCCGTCGCGTTGCCCGCCAGGCTGAAGCCGTTGATCTCGGCGGGGATGAGGTCGGTGGCCGAAACCGCGTTGCCGTTCGCCGCGCTGTTGTCGATCAGCGGGCGGTTGCCCGAGACGGCGGTGACCAGGCCCAGGTTGGTCGGCAAAGGCGTGCCGTTGAAGCTCCCCGGGCCGGGGACGGCCACCGTCAACCCGATGTGCTCGCCGAGCAGGTGCTGGCCGGCCTTGAGGGTAATGCCCGCGCTCTGCCCGGTGCTCGTGCCGTCACCCAGGTAGACGAAGATGTAGTCGTTGGCGCTCGACGCCGTCTGCGCTTCGGCGAGGGTGTCGAACGGATCCGCCGAACGTCCGAGGCCGCCGGCCGTGGCGTTGTTCTTCACGAACCAGACACGCTCGTGGATCTTGAGCGTTACCATCGCGGTGCTGGTCAGTCCGTCGGTGTCCCGCGCGACGTAGGTGAACGTGTCGTCGGCGTTGTTGCCGGCCGGGGGCACGTACGAGAAGCTGCCGTCGGTCTCCATGCTGACGGTGCCACCGTTGGTGGTGGTGCACACGTAGGGAGCGATGGTGTCGCCGCACCCGGAGATGCCGGAGACGATCAGGGTATTCGTCTGACCGTTGTCAGAGTCGGTATCGGTGTGGAGGACGCCCCTGTTCGGTGGCGAGGCGGGGCTGGTGACGCTCACGTTTGGTGTGGTCCCGGCTGGGCGGTCGACGCGGAGCTCGGTATTGCCGATCGTGTCGTACGTATCGGCAGTCGTGATCGGCGCCTCGGGCAAGTCGAGGACCGTGACCGTGAAGACTTTCTCGAAGAAGAGGTTGCCGGTGCCGCTGTCGGTGGTCCGTACACGGATGCTGTAGCTCGACTTCGTCTCAAAGTCGAAGACGGCGTTGGTCTGCAGTTGGTTGCCGCTGATGGTGAACGAGGCGTTGTCCGTCGAGCCGGCGCCGGCCACCAACATGTAGGTGTGCGTGTCGCCAACGTCTGGATCGGTGGTCGAGAAATTTCCCACCGCCGTCCCTACTGGCTGGTTCTCGTTCACCGAGCTGTTGGAGAGTGCAATGTTGGTCGGTGCGTCGTTGGCGTCGGTCACCGTGATGGTGAAGACCTTCTCGAAGAAGAGGTTGCCGGTGCCGCTGTCAGTGGTCCGCACGCGGATGCTGTAACTCGACTTCGTTTCGAAGTCGAAGACGGCGTTGGTCTGCAGTTGGTTGCCGCTGATGGTAAACGAGGCGTTGTCCGTCGAGCCGGTGCCGACCACCAGGGTGTAGGTGTGGGTGTCGCCAGCGTCCTGGTCGGTGGTCGAGAAGGTGCCTACCACGGTACCCGAGGGCTGGTTCTCAGCCACCGAACTGGGGGAAAGAGCGATGTTGGTGGGTGTCTCGTTGACGTCGGTCACCGTGATGGTGAAGACCTTCTCGAAGAACAGGTTGCAGGTGCCGCTGTCGGTCGAGCGCACGCGGATGCTGTAGCTGCTCTTGGTCTCGAAATCGAAGACTGCATTGGTCTGCAACTGATTGCCGCTGATGGCGAATGAGGCGTTGTCCGTCGAGCCGGTGCCGACCACCAGGGTGTA
>DATIOS010000272.1:0-5019 GCA_035472915.1 Thermoanaerobaculia bacterium | reverse complement strand
CTCCACGGCGGTGCGGCCTTCGTCGAGCCGCCGGGCCTCGACGTTGCCGGCGCCAGTTCGTAATCGAACTCGTCCTTCGGCCCAACCGAGGTGAAAAGCAAGTTGGGCGGCGCAGCGGGTGCCGTTGAGGCAGAGGTCGGCGGCCAGGCCGTTGGCGTTGAAGTAGTCCATGGTGGCCCCGGCGGCCCCTTCGCCGGTGGCCCGCCGCAGGACGAAGAGGCCGTCGGCGCCCATCGAGACGCCGCGCCGGCACCAGGCGCGGATGCGCTCGGCGGAGGGCGTTTCCCAAGGTTCCGCCAGCGCCAGGAAGTCGTTGCCGCTGCCGGAGACCTTGTAGAAGCGCGTCATGGCGCCTCGGCCCGCACCTCGGCTCCCGGATCGCTCTCGTTGCCCGTCTTGTCGATCGCCGTTACGCGATAGCCGTAGGACTGGCCGGCGGTCACCGCGGTGTCGATGTACTCCGGCGTCGCCAGCGGTTGGGCGGTGACGCGTTCGAAGGAGCCGTTGCCGGTCCGCCGGTAGACGATGTAGCCGGCGAGATCCTCGGCGTCCACGGACTTCCAGACCAGGCGGATACGGCCGGCCTCGGCCAATGCCACAACCTCGGCCGGGACTGCCGGCGGGAAGCGGTCCTGATAGCGCACCTCGTGCTCGCTGCCGACGGCGCTCTCCACCACCGGCTCGCGCTGGGCGAGGGCGGTGACGGTGTAGATGTAGCTCTGGCCGAAGCGGGCGGTGGAATCGAGCCAGCTCCGCTCCTCGGCGCCGGCAACGTGAACCGGCTGGCCGTGGAAGCGCTCCTGGGCATCGCGCCGGTAGATGTTGTAGCCGCCGGCCGCCCCCGTGACGCCGGCCCATTCCACCATCACGCCGTCGGCACGGGCGGTGACGGTGAGCCGCTCGGGTGCCGGCGGCGGCGCCTTGGGCACCACGGAGGAGACGTTCGAGATCTCGGAGCGGTCGCCCTCCTCGCCGAAGGTGCGCACGACGAAGTAGTGGGCCAGGAGCGGCGGGGCCGCGGGCGCCGGGGTGGTCCCAGGCACGGGAGTCGTCGCCGGCGTGGTCCCGGACGTTGGTGTGCTTCCTGGAGCGGGCTTGGCAGGCGCCCCCGCAGGTATCGCCGGAGGCACCGGCAGGGTGATGACGATGCGGTCGCCCGAGGTCGCGGCGGTCAGATCCGCGCCCGCCACCTTGGTCAGCGTCTTGCCGGTGGCCGCGAACTGCTTCGCGTCCATGGCGATGGGCTTGCCGTCCGAGCCTGCCTGGCGGGTCGCGTTCAGCACCTCGACGGCCGAGATGCCGGGCAGGGCCAGGCCGGCGGCCGTCGTCTTGGGGTAGGTGAAGGTCAGCACGATCTGCGCCCCCTGCTGGGTGGCGACGAGATCCTTGGTGGTCGCCGGCACCGCCTTGAGGGGCGGCAGGGGCGGACCTTGCTTGCCGCAAGCGGCGAGGACGGCCAGCGCCAGGACCACGGCGCCGAGGACGATCGCGACTGCACGCTGTCTAGAGCACGGTTTATAGGACATAGCGGGAGAGATCCTGGTCCTGGACGATGTCCGACAGCACCCGGCGCACGTACTCGCCGTCGACCTTTACTTCCTCTCCCGACATGTCGGGAGCTTCGAAGGAGACCTCGTCGAGCAGCCGCTCCATCAGGGTCGAGAGCCGGCGGGCGCCGATGTTCTCGGTCGAGGAGTTGACCTCGACGGCGAGGCGCGCGATCTCGGCGACCGAATCGGTGGTGAACTCCAGCTTCACCCCTTCCGTCGAAAGTAGGGCCGAGTACTGCTTGGTGAGGGCGGTTTCCGGCTCGGTGAGGATGCGCACGAAGTCGTGCTCGGTGAGCGCGTCGAGCTCGACCCGGATCGGAAACCGCCCCTGCAGCTCGGGAATCAGGTCCGAAGGCTTGCTGACGTGGAAGGCGCCGGCGGCGATGAAGAGGATGTGATCCGTCTTGACCATACCGTACTTGGTGGAGACGTTCGTCCCCTCGACGATGGGCAGCAGATCGCGCTGCACGCCTTCGCGCGAGATGTCGGGGCCGCGGCTCCCCTCGCGGCCGGCGATCTTGTCGATCTCGTCGAGGAAGATCAGGCCGCCCTGCTCGACCCGGCTGCGCGCCTCGCGGGAGACCTGGGCGCGGTCGATGAGCTTTTCCGCCTCCTGCTGGACGAGGATCTCCCGCGCCTCGGCCACCGTGACCTGCTGCTTCTTCTTGCGGCCGAACAGGCCGGGGAGCATCTCCTTGATGTTCATCCCCACCTCTTCAACTCCCTGCGGGGTGAACATCTCGAGGCTGGGATAGGACGACTCGTCCACCTCGACGTCCACCTTGCGGTGGTCGAGGGCGCCGGAGCGCAGCTTTTCGCGGAACTTCTCCCGCGTCGCGGCGAGCTCGTCCTCGTTCTCCTCCTCATGGCGCAGATAGCTGCTCACCGGCCGCGGCGGCACCAGGAGCTGGAGCAGCCGGTCCTCGGCGCGCACCGCCGCGGCCTCGCGCACCGCCTCCCGCTTCTCCTCCTTGACCATGGTGACGGCGATCTCGACCAGGTCGCGCACCATCGACTCGACGTCGCGGCCGACGTAGCCCACCTCGGTGAACTTGCTGGCCTCGACCTTGAGGAACGGCGCCTTGGCGAGGCGGGCGAGGCGGCGGGCGATCTCCGTCTTGCCGACGCCGGTGGGACCGATCATGAGAATGTTTTTCGGCGCGATCTCGTCGCCGAGCTCCGGCGGCAGCTGCTGGCGGCGCCAGCGGTTGCGCAGGGCGATGGCCACGGCGCGCTTCGCCTGCCGCTGCCCGACGACGTACTTGTCGAGCTCGGAGACGATCTGCCGGGGCGTCATGTTCTCGATCGCGGGACCGGCTTGCGTCTCGGTGGTGACGGACGTGGACATGGCTCCTCAGAGCTCCTCTAGCGTCAGGCGGTCGTTGGTGAAGATGCAGATCTCGGCCGCGATCCTCATCGCCTCGCGCACGATTTCCGAGGCGGAGAGAGACGTGTGACGCATCAGGGCCCGCGCCGCCGCGAGAGCGTAATTGGCCCCCGAGCCGATGGCGAAGACGCCATCCTCGTCGTCGGGCTGCAACAGCTCGCCGACACCGGAGACGAAGAAGCTCTTTTCCTTGTCGGACACGATGATCACGGCCTGAAGCTGGCGCAGGGCGCGGTCGGTGCGCCAATCCTTGGCCAGCTCGACGACGGCCCGTTCCAGATTGCCGTTGAACTCCTCGAGCTTCGATTCCAGGCGCGCGTAAAGCGCCAGCGCGTCGGCGCCGCCGCCGGCGAAGCCCACCAGCACTTTTCCTTTCCCGGCGCGGCGAATTTTCTTGGCGCTGCTCTTGACGATGGTGGTGTTGTTCATCGTCACCTGGCCGTCGCTCGCCATGCAGACCTGGCCGTCGCGGCGAACGAGCAGCACCGTGGTCGAGGTAAAAGTATCCATGGGGGGGAGATTGTATATCAGGGGGAGGAAAGGGCTTCGAGGAAGCCTTCGGGATCGTCCGGCGTGACGATCAACCGCCTCTCGCCCAGGTCCACCAACACCGCCTGGGCGAGATCACTGGCATAGAGATCGATCTCTCCCAGAAGGTGGGACTCGAAGCCCCCGGTACCCGCGGCCACGCCGCCGCTGGTGGCCAAAGTCTCCAGATGGGCGATCTCCAAGTCAGTCAATCGCCGGCCCTCGGCGCCAGCCGCCGCGAAACGCTCGCGTCGGCGGCGCATCTGAACGCCGAGCCAACCGCCGCCCGTCTCCAGCCAGAACGGATCGAGATCGCCGCTCATCCGCCAGGCCGTCCAGGGAATGAGAGCCACTAAAAGAGCCACGACGGCCGGGCCGATCCGTCTCGCCGCGCCGGCCGCAAGCGCCACCGCCAGCATGAGGACGGTCAAGCCCACGAGCAAAAGCCGCAGGCGCCGCCGTCCCCGCAGGATGGCGCCGCCCGGAGTGCAAGGGAACCGCCGCGCCGTCACCGCAATCTTTCCCGGCATTCCCGCCATCATTCGCCCTGCTCCCGCCGCGCCCGCGGATGAGCGTCGCGGTAGACGGAAAGCAGCCGGTCGACCTCCAGATGCGTGTACTTCTGCGTCGTGGAAAGCGAGCTGTGCCCCAGCAGCTCCTGGATGGCCCGCAGGTCCGCCCCGTTCTCCAGCAGGTGAGTGGCGAAAGTGTGCCGCAAGGTGTGAGGGTGAACCCCTCGGGCCACGGCCGCGGCATCCACCCAGCGGTCGATTACCCGCCGCACCGAGCGGTCCGTAAGGCGAGTGCCGGAAGCGTTGAGGAAAACCGGCTCGTCTTCATCCCCTGGTTTGCGAACCCCCTCCCAAACGTCCAGCCAGCGCCGCATCGCCTCCGCCGCCGGCCGCCCGAAGGGGACCATGCGCTCCTTGCTCCCCTTGCCCATCACCCGCACCACGCGAGCCGGCAGATCGACGTCCCGCCAGTCGAGCCCCACCAGCTCGGAGACCCGCAAACCCGCGGCATAGAGCAGCTCCAGGATGGCCCGGTCGCGCCGCACCAGTGGCTCGTCGCCCTCCGGCGCCTCGATCAAATTCTCGACCTCGCCCGGCCGCAAGTGGCGAGGGAGATTCTTGGGCACCTTGGGAGTGCGCACACCCTGGGCAGGATTGGCCGTCAGCACTCCCTCGCGGCAGGCGAAACGAAAGAGGCTCCGCACAGCCGAAAGAGTCCGCCCCTGGCTGGTCTTGGCCAGCCCCTTGTGAGTCATCGCCGCCAGGAACGACCGCACCGCGAGGGCGTCGACCTCCCCCGGCCGGATCTCGCCGGCCTCTTTGCCGAGGAAATCGCGGGCCAGGAATTCGAGGAACGAGGCGAGATCGTGCTCATAGGCGCGCAGCGTCTCCGGGGAGACCTGCCTTTCGCCGTGGAGATGCTCTAGGTATTGATGGATGAGGCGGCGCATTGGGTTGATTCTACTTTTGTTGGTCTCAGGGGATCGCCGCGGCCGCGCCGTCGACCCCTATAGTCACTAACTTTGCCTGCTGAGAGGTTCCC